>JAUXCH010000120.1 GCA_030618975.1 Planctomycetia bacterium | reverse complement strand
CCTTGCATGGTGCCTGGCACCGTACGTGGGTTTGACGCCGTACGTGGGGGACCGTACGGGGGGGAGCGGTCGGGGCGGGTGCTCTACGTTTGCCAGAGGCGCAGCGCGGCCGGGAGCACGTGGACGTCGAGGTCGGTCGTGCCCGCCGGGTCGCCGTCGGCCTGGACGTGGAGCGGGGTGGGGGCCCTGAGCCGGATGCGGCGGCCCCGGAGGATCTTCACCTGGCGGTCGCGGTGGATGCGGCCGAGGCCCGCGGTGAGCACGAGACGGACGAGGTCGCGCCGGTTGTTCGCGTCGAGCATCACGATCTCGGCTCGACCGGAGTCGAGCCGGGCGTCGGGCGACAGGGTGAAGAGGCCGCCGTAGTTGTGGGCGTTCTGGATCACGACCGACGCACACGTTCGCAAGGGGCCGCCGTCGACCTGCACCTCGAGCGGCGTGGGCTTGAACTCGCGGACGACCCCGAGGCCCGGCCCGAGCCACTTGTCGTAGCCGCCGCGGCCACGGCTCAGCTTCCGGGCCTTGGCCACCGCGCGCGCCAGCGTGCCGTCGACCCCGACGCTGATCGCCGCCAGCGCGCGCTCGGGGGGGCGTCCCTCCCGGCGCATCTCCAGCAGGTCCACGGTCCACGGCCGGCCTCGCTCGAGGCGCGTGGCGAGCTCCTCGGGCGTGGTGAGCGGGTAGGTGCCGAGCTCGCGTGCCACGAGATTGGCGGTGCCCACGGGGATCACGCCGAGCGGCCACGCGGGGGGCGCGTCTCCCCCGGCGACGACGGTCCGGAGCGTGCCGTCGCCGCCGACGATCACGAGCACGTCGAGATCGTCCGGCTGGAGCAGGCCGACGTGGGAGACCACGTCTGCGGGGGAGCGGCCGCCGTAGCTCGAGACGCGGTGGCCCGCCGCCACGAGGGCGCGCGTCACCTCGTCGAGGAAGGCGCGCGCCTTGCCCCGGCCGGCCGCCGGATTCTCGAGCAGGTAGAAGTGCATCCCGGACCCAATCGTACGGGCACGGTGCGCGAACCGGGCGCGGTCCACGCACGGGGGGGGGCGCCTTGACCGTCCAGGGGGTGGGCCGTACGCTGCCGCGCAGGACGGGAGGCACGATGAGGTACCACCACTTCGGCGACGGCCGCTTCGTCCTGCGTCTCGATCCCGGGGACGAGGTGATCCACTCCCTCGCCGAGTTCGCGGACCAGGAGGGCATCGACGCGGGGCACGTCACGGGCCTGGGCTCCGTCGAGAAGATCACGCTCGGCTTCCTGGACCCCGAGGCCCAGGAGTACGTACGCCGCCGGTTCGAGGAACCGATGGAGGTCGCCCAGCTCACCGGCACGATCTCCGTCGAGGGGGATCGTCACTTCGTGCACCTGCACGCCGTCGTGGCGCCGCGGGAGCTGCTCGCCTACGGCGGTCACGTGCACGATGCGACGGTGGGGGCGGTCATGGAGCTCTTCGTCACCCGGTTCGCGGGAGCGCTCCTTCGCCTGCCCGTCGAGGGACAGCCCTTCCCGAGTCTCTTCCTGCCCGGTGAGGCCCCGCCGGGAGAAGACGCCGACGCGTCATGAAGACACTCGTGGTCGTAGCGGCCGGGGCCGCGGACCGGCCGCTGGAGGACCTCGGCGGCCGCACGCCCCTGGAGGCCGCGGCCACCCCGTCGCTGGACCGGGTCGCGTCGGAGGGGCGGCTCGGGCGCCTGGTGCCTTCCCCGCCGGGCCTGCGCCCCGAGGCCGGCGCCTTCGCGCTGGCCCTGTTCGGCCTGGGTCCCCTCTCCTATGCGGAGGCGGGAGCCGTTCTCGACGCGGCGGCCTTCGACGTGCCGGTGGGGTCGCTCGACCAGGCCTTCCGGCTGGCCCTCGTCACCGCCGATTCGACGACGATCTTCGATCCGACCGCGGGCCACGTGTCCCGCGACGAGGCGGTGCTCCTCCTCGCGGCCCTCACGGAGGCGATCGCCGACCCGGACCTCACCTTCGTGCCCGGCGACGGGTGGCGGAACCTGCTCGTGTGGCGCGGAGCCCGCGACGTGCGGGTGAAGACCGTGCCGCCCTTCGAGGTGGTCGGGAAGTCGCTCCGCTCCGCCCTGCCGAAGGGCACGGGGATCGGCCGGCTGCTCGCCCTCATCGAGCAGAGCGCCGAGATCCTGGGCGCGCACGAGGTCAACGAGCTGCGACGTGATCTCGGCGAGAACCCCGCGACGCTCGTGTGGCCGTGGGGCCCCGGGGTCACCGTGCCCCTGCCCGATTTCAAGGCCCGTGTCGGCGTGGACGCCGCGGTCGTCGCCTCCCACCCGACGGTGAGGGGGGCGGCCCGCCTCCAGCGCATCGAGTGCCTCGAGGCGGAGGGCGCCACCGGTCGGGCCGACTCGAACCTGAGGGGCGAGGTCCGCGCGGCCCTCGAGGCGCTCGAGACGAAGGACCTCGTCTACCTGCACGTGGACGCCCTGGCGGCCTGCTCCCACGCGCGCGACTTCGTGGCGAAGGTCGAGACGCTCGAGCGCTTCGACGGGTACGTCCTCGGTCCCGTCCTCGAGGCCCTGGCCGAGGGACGCCACGCCCGGCTCGTGGTGATCGCGGGCGAGGGCGTGAGCGCCGAGACCGGGCGATATCTGCCCGATCCCGTGCCGTTCGCCATCCACGGACCCGGGGTCCGAAACCACCGCCGTGGCGGATTCACGGAGGTCGCCGCCCGGGATGCGGGCTTCGAGATCGACCGGGCCCACGATCTGCTGGAGTTCCTGCTCCACCTCGGAGCGTAGCGGGCCGACCCTCGTCCCCACGCTGCCGGGGTATCCGTGACCCGCGCCACGTCCGGAACGTACGATCTCCGGCGCCGGTGGCGTACGCCGGCCCGGACCCCCGTGAAACCGGTGCTCGTTCGTGCCGGAACCGGAACCGGAACCGGAACCCCGATCCCGATCCACGGGGAGAGCCGCCATCGCCAGCCTCACGATTCGCGTCGAAGTCGCCGGGCGCTCCTTCGAGGCGCCGATGCCGGAGCGCGCGGTTCGGATCGGGTCGGCCGCCGACGCGGACCTCAGGATCGAGTCGGGCGGGCTCGCCGCCACGCAATGTGTTCTCGAGCCCCTGGCCGACGGCCGCGTGGTCGTGAAGGACGCGAACAGCGGCATCCCCACGCGCGTGAACGGGATCGAGATCCAGCAGCTCAGCCTGAACCCGGGCGACGTGCTCGAGGTGGGCGACGCGAAGATCGTCCTGCGCGCAGAGACTCCCGCGCAGGTGCGTGCGCCGCGCGAGCAGTCTCGTACGCCGCGCGAGCCGGCCCGCGTGCCCGCGAAGGCGGCGAGCGGCGCGTCGGGGCCGTCTGCCGCGACCCCGCGGGGGCAGCCGGGCGGTCACCGCCTGCTCGGGCCGCTGCTCGGTCTCGCGGCCGCGGCGGCCCTCGCGCTCGGCCTCGCCTTCGTCCTCGGTGGGGGAGACGCGAGCAAGCGCGCCTCGCAGGAGCATCGACTCGACTACGCACTCGACCTCTACCGCGACAAGGACTACGAGTCCGCGCGCGAAGTGCTCGCCTCGCTCGCAGGCGACACGAGCTCCACCAAGCAGGCCGAGCTCGTCGAGCTCTACCTCGAGCGCACCCGCCAGGCGATCCACGCCGCGGACGCGGAGCTCGAGCGGTTCTGGACCCAGCGGCTCGACCTGGATCTCGCCTCCGTCGGCACGCTCCGCCAGGTGTTCCTCCAGCAACACGGGCCCGCGCTGGCGACGCGCTTCGACGCACAGGTCGAGAAGATCCGCAAGGCGCAGGACGCCTGGGTCGCCGAGCGGGTGGGAGCGGCACGCGTCGAGGCCGACGCCCTGCTCGCCGGGGAGCAGTTCGGGGTTGCGCGCGCGGTCTGGACGGCGCTCGAGAGGGAGGCGCGCCCCGGCGCGGACCCGCGACCGGCCGCGACGCAGGCGCTCGCCGACCTGGAGCAGAAGGCCGCCGCGGCGGCGACGAAGCTCCTCGCCGAGGCGCAGGCCGCCGCCGCGAAGGAGGGCCCCGAGGCCGGGCTGCGGCTCCTGGAGTCCCGCGTGGGTCGGTACGAGGGCACCGACGCCTACGCGCGCCTGGCCGAGGCCGTGGACGCGTACGGGACCGAGATCCGGGCCGGGCACTCGGCGGCGGCCGCGCCGACGCCTGCCACCGCGCCGCCGGAGGGCGCGCCGACGCCGGCGTCCGTCGCCGCCGAGAAGCGGGCGGCCGAGACGGCCCTGGCCGCGGCCGACGAACAGGCCGCGGCCTGGAAGTTCGAGGCCGGCCGGGAGACGCTCGAAGCCGCGCTTCGAGAGACGCTCGAGAACACCTGGCCGCGCGACGTCCTCACCGACCGCCTCGAGGACCTGACGTGGGCCCGCGACGGCGTGGCCGTCCTCGTCGCGGCCATCACCGACCACCCCGAGCGGTTCCGGCGCGTCGAGATGGGGCCGAAGTTCTTCGTGGCCCTCGTTCGCGCGGACGGCGAGAAGGTGACCGGGTCCGTCACCGGTGGGACGACGGTGTACCGCTGGTCGGCCCTGCCGCCCGCGCGCATCGTCCAGGTCGCCGCCCGGACGAAGGCCGACGGCCGCGCCGCACTCGCCCTCGCGGCGCTCCTGCGGGAGGTCGGCGCGACGGAGGAGGCCGAGCCGTTCCTGTTCGAGGCGGGCGAGGGCGGCGTCGAGACGACCGTCCTGTTCCCGCTCATCGCCCGCTGGCGCGACGAGGAGGTCCCCGAGGGGGGGTACGTCGCGCACGAGCGGCGCTGGGTCACCCCGCCCGAGCGCGATCGCCTCGTCCTCCTCGCCAGGATCGAGGACGGGGTCCGGCGGGTCGCCCACCGGGACGACAAGGTCTGGACGGCCGCTGCCGAGGAGTTGCTCGCCCTGGGGCCAGTCGCCGGGGACGCGCTCGTGGCGGCCTTGAAAGCCCGCCGCGGCAGCGTGATCGACGGCCTCGCGCAGCTCCGGGTCTTCAGCAGCGGCCGCACGAAGCAGAAGCTCTTCGCCGAGCTCGAGAAACGCCGGTCCCACGCACTGGCCCTCATCAAGAACGACCGCGCCTGGCCCTACCCGAACCCCTCCGGGCAGAACACCGACGAGGTGGTCGCCCGCGTGGATGCCGTCCGCCAGGTCTGGGAGCGCCCTTTCGACGTCGTCGTCGGTTGGAGCGACGAGGCCCGCGAGACGCTCGAGGTCGTGAGCGATGTCGACGGGTACCTCGTCCGCGCGGATCCCACCTTCAAGCCGACGATCGACGATGTGCGCCGGCGCGTGAACCTCGAGGTGGACATGCCCACCTTCACGCCGACCTCGAAGTCGAAGAACATCCGCGAGTACTCGCTGAAGGTGCTGGCCTACAACGTGAAGCTGCCGACGACGGCCACGCGCGAGGAGCAGGAGTGCGTGCTGGCGGTGAACGAGTACCGGATGATGATGGGCCGCTGGGCGGTCAAGATCAACGAGCGCCTCGTCCGCGCGGCCCGCGGTCACAGCCACCACATGCGCGAGCACGACTACTTCGCGCACAACGTGCCCGCCCACAAGAACCCCACGGCGGAGAACCGCACGCCGGGTGACCGCGCCCGTGCCCGGGGCTACGGCGGCGGCGTCGGCGAGAACATCGCGCGCGGCACGTGGACGGGCCGCGACGCCTTCCAGGCCTGGTTCCGGTCCAGCGGCCACCATCGCAACATGATCAACGCGAACTGGACCGAGATGGGTGCCGGTCGCTCCGGCGGCTCCTGGTGGACCCAGCTCTTCGGACGGGCGGGCTCCAAGAAGCTGAAGGTGCCCGATCCGCTGCCCGAGCCCGAGGCCTTCTTCGCGCCGGAGCCCGAGGACGAGAGCGGGCGCCCGCGCCAGCCCGGCACGCCCGAGTTTCCGGACGAGCCGCCCGTGGTGCCGCTCGACGATCCCCCCGCGGACGAGGATGCGCCCGAGGACCCGCCCGGATAGCGGCTTTCCCCGCGCTCCCGGAGCGTGATCCGGCCAGGGCGTGCCGCTCCCCGCGAGCCGGCGCGGGCCGTTCGTGTATCGCAAACAGCACGAAAAACGGCGACCGGTCGCCGCCCCTGGGAAGCCTGAAAATAGCGGGTGAACCTTCGAGACGGGGCTCGAAGCGGCCGGTGAAAGCGCCGCTGTGTATCGCAGGCGATGCGCTCTCGTCAGGCCTCCACGGGCCGTTTGCGTAGCGTGATCGGCACGAGCGGCGGCGACCGGTCGCCGCCCACGGGCAGCCTGGGCGGGGGGCCGTGCATCCAACGCCAACGGGCACGTGGGCAACGCGGCGAGGTGGATCGCCCTCACCGCTGCCCGGGCATCGTCGCTGCCCGGGAGCCCCCATGGGAGCCCCCGTGCGAGCCGCGCGCGTCCCCCCGGGGGGGCACGTGGACACCCTGGGAGTCTCGGCGCCGGCCGATCCGGGACCCCCGTCCGCAGCCTGCGAAAAGCGCGGAATTTCACCTGACCCCGAAGCGTTGCGTTCGTGCGTCCGATCTCTTGGGGGCATGCCCACGTGCCCGCCGCTGCTCGTTCCCTCCATCCGTCTCGCCACGGGGGACCCGGCCCGGGAAGAGGCGCTGGCGCTCGCCCGGGCCCGGGAGCCCTGGGTCGCAGGCTTCTGCCTCTTCGGGGGCGAGGCGGAGCAGGTCCGGGCCCTCCTCGAGCGCCTCCGCGACGCCGCCAGGCGACCGCTCTTCGTGGCCTCGGACATGGAGTGCGGCGCGGGTCAGCAGGTCGAGGGGCTCAGGCGGTTGCCGGAGGCCGCCGTGTGGGGCCTGGGCGCGTCGCCCGACGAGGTGGCCGCCTGCGGGGCGATGACCGCACGGGACGCCCTCTCCGTCGGCGTCGACGTCCTCTTCGCGCCCGTGCTCGACGTGATGAGCGAGCCGACGAACCCGATCGTGGGGAGCAGGGCCTTCAGCTGGGACCCCGCCCGGGTCGCCGCACTGGGCGCCGGGTACCTCCGGGGTGCCGTCGCCGGCGGCGCCGTCCCCGTGGCGAAGCACTACCCCGGGCACGGGGCCACCACCGCGGACAGCCACGACGCCGTGCCGTTCGTCGACGATCCTCTCGAGCGCATCGAGGCGCGCGACCTGCTGCCCTTCGATGCGGTGCTCGGCGCCGGGATCTGCCCCGCCGTGATGACGGCGCACGTTCGCTATCCGGCGCTCGACGGGTCGGGTGTGATCGCGACGTTCAGCCGCGAGATCCTGTCCCGGTTGCGTCGGACGGCATCCGACGCCGACGACGTCGCCGTGTTCACCGACGCGCTCTGCATGGCGGGCGCGCACAGCGGGATCGGCGAGGTGGAGGCGGGACGCCGCGCGTTGCTCGCCGGGTGCGATCTCCTGCTCTGCCCCGACGAGCCGGAGCTCGTCGCCGCGGGCCTGGATGCCCTTCCCGGCGACGCCCTCGAGCGCGCCGGACGGCGCGTCGAACGTCTCTTCGAGAACTTGCAGAAAGCGCGCCTGGCGGCGGTGTCCGCGCCCGATCCCGCCGAGGAGGCCGAACTCGTCGACGCCGTCGCCGTGCGTGCCGTCGGGCTTGCGTGGCACGGTCCCCCCGAGAGGCACCATGTCCTCGTGCTCGACGACGACGACGTGCCCGAACGCGGCCTGCAGCTCGCGGCGCGTGGAAGCAAAACGGGCGTCGAGGTCGAGATCGCCAGCGCTTCCGGCGGGCCGGGCGTCGTCCCGGACCGCGGCACGATCGTCGTGATGGCTTCCGTTCGCTCCTCGAAGGGCCCGGGGGGGCTCTGCCCCGAAGGACGCGCCACCGTCGATCGCTTGCGGCGTATCGTGGCCCACGAGGGGAGACCGGTCCGGTTCGTCTGGTGCGGACCCGTGCCGCCCGACGGCGCCGTCCACGTGCCCGGGGCGGGCGAAGCGGTCGAACGGGCCCTGGCTACGTGTCTGCTGCCCTGACCCGCGAGTCGTACGCCCGTTTGTAGGGGGGCGCGGGATGCTCCCGCAACCCCCTACGCCCCAACACCTTGGGGTCGGCCTCCCGCCGGGGGCCTCGGGCCCGTCGACGCCGCCCGGTCCGTGCCGATCGCAGCCGGATGCGCGTCGTGATGCAACCTTGACACTCGCGAGATCGCGTGCATACACTTCCGCGGTCGCAAGTCCCGCTGCGCGCGGGATTTGGCGGCAAATCGGAGGTGGCAGGATGGCGGTGGCTCGCCGGGTCAGAACCGGACTCGGGGCGCCGTCGAAGGGAGGACTCGTATGAAGGCACAGCGCCTTCGTGCCGGACTCGTGTTGCTGGGTTTTGCCGTCCTGTTGGGCGGGATCCTCGGCCCGGCACCGGCCGTTGCGGATGAGGGAGGCCTCACCGCCGCCCTTGAAGACTATGCGGCCGGACGCTACGAGGCTGCGCTCGAGAAGCTGCGCATCTACGTCGCCAGCAATCCCGGCGACGACGATGTCTACGCGATCCTCCGCGATGCGGACGAGAAGGTCCTGCTGCGGGCGCTCGCGAGACAGGGCGAGCACGAGCGGCTGATGAAGTACCTGCTCGACAAGGCCCGCCCGGGTGTTCGGCAGACCCGGATGGATCCCGACGAGATCCAGGACATGGTCGAGATGGCGGTCAACGACGAGAGCCTGGACAAGCGCCGCAAGGCAGGCGTCCGTCTCATCGTGGCCGGCGGTCACGCCGTTCCGTATCTCTACCCGTATCTGGCTCGTTCGGATGCGACCGTCGTGGTCAACACGATGCTCGCATTGCAGCGCTTGAACGTGGGCGCAGTTCCTGCGCTGGTCGAGGTGCTGCAGAGCGACAACCCCCGGTTGCGCGGCAACGCCGCAGCCGTCCTGGGTGACCTGCGCGATCCCCTCGCCGTCCCCGCGCTCCTACGGCTGAAGGAAGGCGACGAAGACGAGGGCGTTCGCACCAAGGCCACCGCCGCGCTGACCAAGATCAGCGACGGCCGGAGGCTGCCTTCGTCCGCCGCGAACGCATTCTGGAGCCTGGGCGAGCGTTTCCTCACGGACGATCCGAGTCTCGTCATGGACTTCGGCGCGTCGCGTGACGTCTGGAAGTGGAAGGACGGGGAACTGGCTCCCTACACGGTGCCAGCCTACCTGTACGGCCCCCAGATGGCCGAGCAGATGGCGTACGACGCCCTGGCGCTCAACCCGGACCTCCTGCCCGCCCGCAGCCTGCTCGTCCGCGCGCTCCTCAGCCAGAAGCTCGTCGGGGACGTGATCGCCGCCGACGGTGGCGAGAAGCCGGACGTGCTGGCAGGCGCCTTCGACCTGGCCGCAACCCAGGGATTCGACGCCGCGACCGCAGCCCTGCGCCACGCCCTCAAGAACCGTGACTGGGATCTGGCCATCGAGGCCATGCACCTCTGCGTCACGACGCACGGCGCGGAGCGGCTGGCCGGTCATCCCTTGGGTGCCGCCCTGCTCGCTCCCGAGCGACGGGTTCGCTACGAGGCCGCGATCTCGGCGCTCTACATGAGCCCCCAGCGGGGTCTTCCGAACGCCGACAAGGTCGCGCACCTGGCCGCGCAGGCTGCGTCCGAGCACGCCGTCCGCCAGGGCCTGGTCATCGACGACCGCTCCGAGACGCGCAACCGGCTCCTCATGGACCTCGCGCACGCCGGCTACGTGGCGGCTTCGGCCGACAACGGCGCCAAGGGCGTGAGCATGGCCAAGAACGCGCCGACGCTCGACTTCGTGATCGTCCGCGCCGACCTCGGTGACCCGGCCACGACGATCGCGAGCAACCGCCACGTATCCTCGATCATGGCGATCGACGAGCTGAAGTACGACGCGCGTACCCGCGACATGCGCATCATCGTTCT
>JAUXCH010000784.1 GCA_030618975.1 Planctomycetia bacterium | reverse complement strand
GTGGGCGCAGTGCTCACGGCCCTCGTCCTGCGGTGGATCCTGTGAGCGTCCTCGAGGCCGTCGCCGTCGCCGCGATCGTGCTGGGGGCGGCCGCGTACCTGCTCCGGCGCTTCCTCCGCAGCCTGTCGGGCCGGTCCTGCGGCTGCGGGCCCGCGTCGGAGAAGGGATGCCCCGCCGCGCGCTCGCTCGCCGGCGAGCTCGAGCACCTCGCCAGGGGGCCCGGCTCCGACACGCGCCGCTGAGAGGCCGCGACGGAATGGGCGAGGGCCCGCCGCGGAGCGAGAGGCCGGGGGACGAGGAGCGAAACGCCTGCCCTGAGCCGGATCGGAAGGGGGAGGCGGTTCCGGGGAGGGAAGCGCGAACCCGGGTGCCCGGTGCCTCGCGGGAACCCGACCGTTCGACGCAAGCAGGCCCCCGAGGCAAACCGCCCTCGACGCAAGCAGGGCACGAGGCGCCGAGCCGGCACGGTCGAGGTCCGTGCGAGGGAGGAAGCGACGTAGGCCCCCGGCCGGGAAGCCGGCCCCCGGGCCCCCCGTGTCGGCTCCCCTGCGACCCGCGGGACCTGGCGATCCCGACGCCTGACACCCGAAGCCCGACACCCGGCGACGAACCCCGGGCTGCTATCCTCCGTTCACGGGAGTGGGCCCCGATCCGCTGGAGTCAGGTCATGCGTACGCACAGGTCACCGGTCGCCTTCACGTTCTCGCTCGTGGCGCTCGCCGCGCTGACGCTCCTCGGCGCCTGCGGAGACGACGAAGGGGGCGCTGCCACCATCCCGTACGGCCAGCGTCCCGCCGTCCAGACGCCCTACGGCGCCGGCGCCGGCAAGCCAGGCGCCTCGTTCGACGCCGACCTCGCCAAGAGCGTGGACGGTGCGCTGGCGAAGGGCCGGGATCTGATCCTCTCCGTGCAGGCCGAGAACGGCGGCTGGGGCGACCCGGAGATCCAGGTGCCCCCGAACGTCGGCTATGCCGCCATGGCCGTCACCGCCCTGATCGGCGCGACGCCCTCGACCGAGGTGGGGGGGAACGCCGCGATCCGGAAGGGTCTCGACTTCCTCGCCGCCCACCAGAAGGAGGACGGCTCCATCTGGGACAACGCGGCCTACGTGAACTACGCGACGAGCGCGGCCGTGGGCGCCTTCTCCGCCGCGAGGATTCCGGCGTTTAGGAGGGTCGAGGTGCGGGCGCGCGACTTCCTGGCTGCGAGCCAGATCGCGGGCGACGAGGCCGACCCCTCGTACGGCGGCTTTCCCTACAAGCAGGACCAGGGGCAAGCGGCCGACCTCAGCAACGTGCAGTTCGCACTCACGGCGCTCGCGGACGCGGGCCTGCCGAAGGACCACGTCGTGTGGAAGCGCGCGCTGGCGTACCTGAATCGGGTGCAGAACCGGTCGGAGTCCAACGACTACGTCGCCGCCGACGTGGTGATCGATGGCGAGGAGATGACCGTCAAGTCGGGCGACGACGGCGGCGCGTTCTACCACCCCGCGAGCAGCAAGGCGGGGTTCGTGAAGCGGGCGGACGGCACGTACGAGCCGCGCTCCTACGGCTCGATGACCTACGCGCTCCTCAAGTGCCTCCTCCTCGCGGGCGCGGACGCGAAGGACCCGCGGGTGCTCGCCGCGTTCGGTTGGATCGCCGAGAACTTCACGGTGACGCGCAATCCAGGGTTCGAGGCCGCCACCGACGCGGAGAACGCCGGTCAGCAGGGGTACTTCTACTACGTGTTCACGCTCGCACGGACGCTGGCCGAGTTCGAGGCCCTCACGAAGGAACCGCTCGTCGTGAAGGACGCCACCGGCACGACCCACGACTGGCGCGCCGAGCTGGCGCGGGCGATCCTCGACCGGCAGCGTGACGACGGGTGGTGGACGAACGAGGTCTCGGAGCGCTGGGAGGAGGGTGCGCCCGTCCTCGCCTCGAGCTACGCCCTGCAGGCGCTGGCCGAGCTGAGCGGGCGCTACCATCGGTAGCGAACACGTGCGCGCAGGCGTCGACGACGAGCGGAGCCCCCAGAGCCCCCAGAGCCCCCGGAGCCCCCGCGTCGACAGGAGGCGGCTCCTCGCCGAGCTCGGTGGCGTCCTCGTGCCGGGCGCGGCCCTGCTCGTGCTCAGCGCCGTCGGCCCGGAAGGCGCCGCCGGCCGTTTCCAGGGCGCCCTCGCCGGCATGGTCGTGATCACGGCGGTGGGCGCGTTCGGGACGGGCTCGGGCCACGGCCACGCGCTGCGCGTCGCCATGGCGCGCGTCGTGATCGCCGCGCTCCTCGCCGGGCTCGTCTACGGTCTTCGCGGCCTCCCTTCCTTCGCGGTCGGCGACGCGCTAAGCCTCGCCCTCCTCTACGGCGCCACGGGCGCGGCCGCCTGCGGGCTCGCCGCGCTGGGGCGGGTGATGGGAACGCCCGCCGTCGCGGCGGGCGCGGTGGCCGCGTGCGTGCTGTGGACGGCCATGGCCGGCCTCTTCTGGGCGGATCCCGTGGCCGAGCACCTCGACCGGACCCGTCGACGGCCCTTCCGGCAGGCGGTGCTCCACGTGGATCCCGCGCTCGCGCTCGCGTACGGCGCCGTCGGCTACGACCGGCTCCGGTCCGAGGAGGTGTACTTCGACGTGCCGCTCGCCTCGTCGCTCTACGACCGTCCCCGCGCCGGCACCACGGGCCTGACGTGGTGGCTGGCGGGGTTTTCGG
>JAUXCH010000690.1 GCA_030618975.1 Planctomycetia bacterium | reverse complement strand
CCGAAATCCACACCCGAAATCCACACCCGACCCGATTTTTCGGTTTTCCGTGTGACCAGTGAGGCCTCCCGCGCGGTGTAGGTGCAGAGGAGGTGCACCGATGCCGCGCAGACGACGCAAGGACTACCCGGGAGCCTGGTGGCACATCGGCAACAAGGGAGTCGCGGGCCGCTCGCTGTTCACCTGCCCCGAGGATCGCCGCTACTTCCTCTCGCTGCTGGCCCGTGCCGTCCGCAAGGGCTGGATCGAGGTCCACGCCTATTGCTTGATGACGAACCACTTCCACCTGCTCGTGCGAAGTCCGAACGGCGAGCTCTCCGTCGCCATGCAGTGGGTCGAGGACAAGTACGCGCGCTGGTTCAACCGCCGTCTGGATCGCTGCGGCCCGCTGTTCGTGGGGCGTTTCTGGGGCAAGGTCATCCACTGCCTGGTCTACCGCCGTGCCGTGTTCGCCTACATCCACGGGAACCCCGAGAGGGGGGGCGTCGCGATTCCGGCGGGCGGATACCTGTGGTCGAGCAAGCGGGACTACGCCTCCGGGCGCGGACGGCCCTGGCTGACCGACTCGTTTGGGCGTCGTCTCCGTCCCGCCCTGATGGATGGGACCCGTGTACCCCCCGAGCTCGTCGAGCGGTGGCACAAGGCTCCCGGCCAGGATCTCCGGGATCTCGACCGGCTCCTCCCACAGGGGTGGGAGAAGGTGCAGGGCTGGCTTCAGCGCAACGCGCGGTTGGCGGACGGACCCACGCGCCCGCGCTTTCTCATCTGCCCCGGTACGTTGCGCAGCGTGCTGCGCGACCATGCCCGCGAGGCACCGGATGCCACCTTTCGGATGGGCAGGCGCAGCCACGGCCTCTGGCCCGTTCTCTGGGCCGGTATGCTGCGGACCGTCTCGGCGCTCCCCTTCCAGGAGATCGCCGATCGCGCGGAGGTGGCCCCCGGCACGGCCCACCAGCGTGTTCGCCTCCACCGGCGGGCCTTGCTCGAGGACGGGCGCTACGCGGCGATCGCGGGTCGCACCCTCGAACGCTGTCTGCGCCACGACTACGAACTGCTGGTGGGGTGACGCCTCTGCGCGTACCAGGCGGAAGGCCGCTCCCAGGGGCACAGACGATTGGACGGCGTGGGCGGGGATGGGTGTCGTGTCTTGACTTCCTCAGGACGCGCATCCCGCGGGGTCTGGCATGGATTCACGGTCTTCCGCGCTCCGTCGGCGGAGTTGATCGGTGGCCTCTTCCAGGTGCCGTCGAGTACGGACGGCTTGGGCCAGCAAGGGCGCGTGTTCAAGGTGAGCGGGCCGTCTGGAGACGGCAGCTACGCCGCCCTCTCGGTGGTCGCTACGCGGAGATGGCGCGGAGGGAGCGTCCGCAGGGAAGTCGGTGGTTCGGCCGCGAAAGCCGAAAAATCGGGTCGGGTGTGGATGTGGGTGTGGATGTTCAGGATTCGGCGGACGCTGCGTACATCGCCTCGACCGTCTTCGGGTCCAGGCGCTGCAGCATCGGCTTGAACTTCGCCACCGGCGTGCCCGTCAGCGGGGTCTTCGACTCGTCCCACGACTCGATCGGCCGCCCGAGCAGAGCGCCGGTCTGCGCCTGCAGGCGCGGCAGCACCGGAGAGAGGTAGATCGCGATCTGGCGGAAGAGGTTGAGGGCGATCGTGGAGACGTCCTGGACGTCTCGCTCGCGACCTTCCTCCTTCTTCAGCTTCCAGGGCTCCGCCTTCTCGACGAAGACGTTCGCCTTGTCGGCCAGGGCCATGACGAGACGCATCGCCTTCGCGATGTCCGCGCGCTCGTAGGCGTCGGCGATGCGGTCGCCCTCGGCCGCGGCCTCCTCGAACAGGCCGCCGTCGTCGGGGTACGTCTCGCTCAGGCCGGTGGCCTTGACGAAGCGCGCGGTGCGACTCGCCAGGTTCACCACCTTGCCGACCAGATCGCTGTTGACCTTGGCCGCCAGGTCGTCGCCGTGGAGGTCGAGGTCGTCGAGACCGGCACCGAGCTTGCTGGCGTAGAAGTAGCGCAGATACGACGGGCCGAGGTGGTCCAGGTAGGTCCGCGCGCGCACGAACGTGCCCTTCGACTTCGACATCTTGGCGCCTTCGACGGTCAGGAAGCCGTGCACCCGAATGCGGTCCGGCAGGTTCAACCCGGCCGTCTGGAGCATCGCGGGCCAGAACAACGCGTGGAAGTAGACGATGTCCTTTCCGATGAAGTGGTGGATCTCCACGTCATCGGAACGCCACCAGTCGTCGAGCTCCTCGCCGTTCGCGTCGCACCACTCCTTCGTGGACGCGATGTAGCCGACGGGCGCGTCGAACCAGACGTACCAGTAGTTGTCCGGTGCGTCCGGGATCTCGAAGCCGAAGTACGGCGCGGGGCGCGAGACGTCCCAGTCGCGGAGCCCGTCGGAGAGGAAGTTGGATTGCAGGAAGTTGGCGATCTCGGGCTGGAGGTGGTCGGAGGTCTGCGTCCAGACCGTGAGGAAGTCGTGGAGCTGCTCGATTTCCACGAAGATGTGCTCCGCGGTCCTGAGCTCGGGCGCGGTGTTCGACAGGGTGCTCACGGGGTCGATCACGTCGGAGGCCGAGTAGGTGGCGCCGCATTCGTCGCAGGAGTCGCCGTACTGGTCGGGCGCGCCGCAACGCGGGCACTTGCCCTTCACGAAGCGGTCGGCCAGGAAGATTCCCTTCTCGGGATCGAAGAGCTGCTTCACGTCGCGGCGCTGGATCATGCCGGCGGCCGTCAGGGACGCCCAGATCTCGTGGCAGATCTCGCGGTTGGACTCCGAGTTCGTGCTGCCGTAGTGGTCGAACCGGATGTCGAAGTCGGCGAAGTCCCGCTGGTGCGCCTCGCTCATCTCGGCGATCACCTCGGTTTCGGGGCGATCCTCGTCGCGTGCCCGCAGCATGATGGCCGTGCCGTGGGTGTCGTCGGCGCAGACGTAGAGACAGCGGTTGCCGGCCAGGCGCTGGTACCGGGCCCAGATGTCGGTCTGCAGGTACTCGACCAGGTGGCCGATGTGGATGTGCCCGTTCGCGTACGGCAGGGCGCTCGTGACGAGGATGCGGCGGCCGCTCATGGGGACCTCCTGATTCGAAGGGGGGGATGCTACCCGCGGCGGGCGGCGATGCGCACGACCCACTGCCCGCAGGGCCGCTTGCTCGGCTGTCAGGACCCCTGGAAACCAGACCCCGGGGGCGGATCCTCAGGGCATTCGCGAGGGCGGAAGCACGATCACCTCGT
>JAUXCH010000737.1 GCA_030618975.1 Planctomycetia bacterium | reverse complement strand
GGGCGACGGTTCCCGGATGAGGGCCCCATCGACGAGCTGGGCGGGGAAGCCCTCCGGGAGGCGGTCGTAGAGGGATCGGGTGAACAGGCTGGTCATGGTTTCCATACCACTATACCGCGCGAGAGACCCTGCCGGTCACATGCCGCGCTCAGCGTCCAGGGCCACGGCGCGTTCGAGCCACGCCTCGCCGACGCGCCCGAACGGCTCCCTGCGTTCGGCCAGCGCGCGCTCGACCTCGGCCGTGACGGCGCGGGCCTTTGCGACGAGGTCGGGCGGATAGCCGTAGCGCACCTGGTGTTCCAGGAACTCGTCCTCGTCGTAGACCTCCGTGCGGCCGTCGCGGTAGCGCACCACGTCGAGGTCGAGGTCGACCATCGTGACGGTCGAGCCGTTCCACTTCGCGGGCGTGGCGATGTCGACGTAGATCTCGCGGTCGTCGTGCTCGTTCCAGAGCGCGCTCCACCACGCGTCGGGCGTCACGAGCTTCACGTAGAGCCGCTTCGCAGGCTGCGGGGGCTCGTCGCCGCGTTGCAGCCGGATGCCGGCGGGGGACCAGAACCATCGGCCGTGCTCGTCCTCGCCGAGCCGCTCCATGTCGAAGTGCCAGTGCTTCTCGTCGGGCCACTTGCGAAAGTCGATGTGGACGGTCTCGGGCATCGCCGGAGGCTACACGCGGGGAGGGCCCCTCGGTCGAAGGCCTCCCCCCATCCGGCCAGGAAGCGGATCCGGCGAAGCGGGGCACCTCGCACCCCGTCGGAGATCCGGACGAATGCGCGGACGCATGCGGTGCACCGATCCGGCACCGTATCCTGCTGAAGAGGAGTGCCCCATGAACGTCACCGTGTCCGGCGCAGTTCTCTGCACGCTCTTCGTCGGTCTGGCGGCTGTTGCGGCCGAGCCGCCCATCAACCCCAATCCCCGCGCGCTCGTGCGGGAGGAGTTGCTGCACGAGTGGGCCTTCGACGGTGGCCTGGAGGGCTGGCAGCCGACCCACCACTGCAAGCTTCTGACGGTGCGCGGGGGCATGCGCATCGTGTCGAGCGGCGGCGACCCCTATCTCACGGGACCGGCGTTCGAGCTCGAAGGCCCACTGGTCGTCCGCATGCGCATGCGGTGCAAGGGGGGCGGAGGCGGGCAGGTCTTCTGGACGACGACGCGGTCGCCGAACGCCGATGAGCGGAAGAGCGCTCGCTTCGAACTCGTGCACGACGGCGAGTGGCACGTCCACGAGGTGCTGCTCGACACTGCGGACACGCTGACCCGCATCCGCCTCGATCCCGGCTCGGCGCCCGGCACCGTGGACGTCGATCGGATCGCGCTGATTCGCGCCGACCGCCACCCGCTGGAGATCACTGCGCTCCGCACGACGCCCGATGAGATCGTGGCCACGCTGATGAACCACTCGAGGGAGGCCATCTCCTTCTCGGTGCGCGGCCAGGCGGCGACGATCCCGGGCGCGAGCACCCGCGAGATCGGCATCCGGCCGAGCGGCTCCGCTCCCTTCACGGCGGAAACGATCACCGTCGAGGCGAAGGGACTGCCCTCCGTGACACGGCGCGTGTTCGTCCACCACCCGGAGTCCGAGACGGAGTGGCTGACGCTCAGCTCGGAAACGCTGACGCTGCGCGTTGCCCCGGACGCTTCGGGCGCGCGGCTCGAGCGGGGCGGCAAGGTCGTGGCCCTCATCGCGCCGCTCGTCGACCGGGGCACCTCCCCCTTCGATGCGCACGGCACGCTCCGAGATGGGGAGGTCGTGTTCCGCCACGCCGAGACGGGCATCCGGCTGTCGGTGCGCGGCGACGAAGTGTCGATCGACATCCACGACACGGTGAAGTGTCGAGGGCCGGTCGTGCGGGCGCTGGGCGGCCTCGAGCAGGGGATCTTCGCGGGCATCGAGTACCTGGGCAAGGGCGAGCGGTCGTCGTCGAAGCTCGACATCGAGACGGCCGAGCACGTCCGCTTCGCGCCCGATCCTCTGCAGGTCACCATGCCGCTCATGGCGTGCGTCACCGACACGGCGACCGTGGCGATGACGTGGGAGGACACGGCGCTCCAGCCGGTCTACGCCGTTCCCAACTTCTTCGACGGCACACCCGACCACCGGATGGCGCTGCGAGGCGTGCACATCCAGGCGACCCTCCTGGTGCGGGCTCCGCAGCCCATCGAGGAGGTGGTGCTGTGGGCCGTCGAGAAGCGCGGCGGGCTGCCCGATCTGCCCGAGCCGCCGCGGACGGTCGAGCAGCAATGGGCGCTGTGCCTCGAGTCCCTCAACGGCCCGGTGAAAGGGGAGGGCGGTTGGGGCCACTGCGCCGAGAGCCGCTGGCCGCGGCATCCCTACGCCTCCTTCGTCTCGACCCTTTGGCGGCTCACGGGCGATGCGCCACGGCTCGGGAAGCTGCAGGATGGCGGCTCCCACGTGCACAACGACGCCATCTACTTCCTTCACGGCCGCGTCGAGGAGTGGCTCGAGATGCGCCGCGGCCAGGCGCGGGAGATCATGCGGAGCCAGAAGCCCGACGGCTCGTGGCGCTACGAGGGCACGTTGGGCCGCACGCACTTCGAGGACACGGCGACCGGCATTTGCGCGCGGCCCACGGCGACCCTCCTCGAGCTTGCCTGGACCACCGGCGACGAAGAGGCGCTGGCGGCCGGCGTCAAGGCCCTGGCGTACATGCAGCGGTTCCGCACGCCCCGCGGCGCGCAGACCTGGGAGTGCGCGCTCCACACCCCCGACATCCTGGCCTCGGCCTACCTCGTGTGGGCCTACACCCGCGGCTACGAACTTACCGGTCGCAAGGACCTCTTGACGGAGGCCCGTCGCTGGGCGCTCAGCGGCGTGCCCTTCGTCTACCAGTGGGGCCGCCGGCCCATGATGCTCTATGCGACGGCGCCCGTACTCGGCGCG
>JAUXCH010000470.1 GCA_030618975.1 Planctomycetia bacterium | reverse complement strand
GGCCCGACGCCCCGGCGCGCCCGTCGCCGGTGGACGAACCCAGGAGGAGCACGCCGCGCACCTGCCCCCGCGCCTCGACCAGACCGCGTCCGCGATCCAGGTGCAGGCTCCGGGCCGCGAGGTGCTGCCGGTCCTGCGCCTCCTTGCCGACGGTCAGCCGGGCAGGGGCCGAGGCGCTGCCGATCACCCGGGCCCGGTCGGAGACCCGGTCGTAGGTCAGCTCCTGGCCCTCGAGGCGCGTCGGCATGCCGACCGAGGGGCCCCCGAACGTCGTCTTGACGACGACGCCCCCGCGCGCCGCCAGTCTCTGGAAGACCCAGGTGGGCTCCTCCTCGGCCGGTTCGTCGCTGCCGGCCGCGCCGGCGTCGGCGCGGGGTTCCTCGGCGCCCCCGAGCATGCGCTCCCCGCGCCGCAGCCCGTGGAAGGCGAACGACGTTCCGGGCCCGCTGGCCTCGAACACCGGGTTGCCCCGGTCCAGGTTCGTCGCCACGAGCCGGTGCGTCATGCCGCTCATGCGCGTCCCGCCGAGGCGAACGTCGCCGAGCACCGCAAACGAGACGGCGACGATGCGCGCGATGCGGCCCGCCTCCTTCTGCTGGGCGCGCTCGCGGACCTCGTCCAGCTCCCGGTCGCTGCGCTCCTTGAGCAGCAGGGTCATCTGCTCGCCTTCGAGCGTGTCTTGCGCCGGGTCGATCCCGGTGCCGCGGAAGACGAGCTTCGCGTCGCCCGTCAGCGTCACCAGACGGTAGCTCGCCGGGTCCGCTCCGGGCCGTACGTCGGTAGCCGGGGCCGGTTCCAGCAGCACCTGTTCCGTTGCCGTGATCTTCAGCAGGCCCGGCCCCTCCATCGCCCCCAGACCCTCGAGCGGCACGTTGCCCCGGAGCGTGATCTCGACGTCGCGTTCCAGGAGCATGGTCGCGGCCGTGCCCGGCGTCACCTCGTAGATCATGCGATGGGCGAAGGCGCTCAGCACGTACGAGGAGCCGTCGTCCGTCTCTCCGGGGTAGATGACGATCGCGTCTCCCTCGGCCACGAAGCGCTGCACCTTCCAGCGGTTCCGTTCGCCCTCCGCCCTGTCGCCCGGCAGGTCCTCCTTGGGCTCCAGGAAGGCGTTCAGACGGATGACGTTCGCGTCGAGGCTTCGCCCGCCCTCCTGCTCCGCGTGCACGACGCGCGTCATCTCCAAGGTCAGGTCCTCGCGCCCGCCTTCGCGCGCGACCCGGTGGACGAGCACCGCACCGCCTTCGGCGCTGAGGCTGCTCGGGCGGAACTCCCCGGATCCGAGATCCAGGAGCGGCTCGCCGTCGGTGCCGGGGATGTCGCCGTACAGGTCGACCAGCGCGTCCTCGTGGATCACGACGGTCGATCGATTCTCCTCCCGCTCCAGCTCCAAGCCGCTTCCGGTGAGCTCGAAGGCCTCGTGCTGGACCACGAAGCGCCCCGTTCCCCGCGCGCGGTCCAGGTACGGCTGCACCTCGAGCGTATCGCCCTGGATCTCCAGGTGCTTCTCCATGTCGTAGATGTGCACGCCCCCGCTGAGCTGCACCACGGTCTCGGGCCCGCCCGGCTGCTCGTCCAGGGACTGCAGGGCGAGATCGTCGACGCGTGCGGCAGGCGCCGTCACCCGCCACTTCACCAGGCGTTCGCCACGCTCGATCGCGTGCGCCTCGGCGAGGGTCTTCGGCTCGCGGAACGTGAGGAGCTCCACGTCCTCGAGCAGGAGGGCCTGGCGTCCGGGCCGGCTCGCCTCGACGGGGTGGCCGCTCCGCGCCGTGAAGTGCCAGCGCTCGAAGACGGGCACCACGGCCTTCTCGCCGGTCCGCGGATCGACGAACGTCAGCGACTCCGGCCGGGCGGACTGGCTGTAGCCCTCCACCACGTCGATGCTCACGGGCAGGTTCATCGGCCGGATGAACCCGGGGCCCTCCGCCACCTCCTGCACCTCGGTCTCGACTTCGGGGTCCGGTCGATCGGAGCCCGACCCTTGCGTCCCGCCGCTGAGCCACAGGAGCAGCGAAACGCCTACCGCGAGGAAGACGGCCACCAGGAGGGCGCGCATCATGCGCCGACCCCCAACCCGTCGAGCACCTGGTCCCACGCCCCCTGGGCCCGGAGGAGGTTCTCGATCGCCTCCCGCACCGCGCCGCGGCCGCCGCCGAGCGAGCAGACGTAGGTGGCGATGGATCGGACCTCGGGTGCGGCGTCGGCAGGGGCGGCGCTGAAGCCCGCGCTTCGCATGGGGGGAATGTCGGTCAGGTCGTCCCCGATGAAGGCGACCTCCTCCCACGTCAGGTTCCGCTCGCGTCGCAGGCGGTCCACGACCGGCAGCTTGTCCGCGACACCCTCGACGACCGTCTCGATCCCGAGCTCCGCGGCGCGCCGCTGGGTGGCCGCGCTGGCGCGGCCGCTGACGATCGCGGGCGTGATGTTCGCCAGCGGGAGGAACTTGATCCCGGCCCCGTCCCGGGCGTGAAAGGACTTCAGCTCCAGCCCGTCGGCCGTGTACGTGATCGTGCCGTCGGTCAAGGTGCCGTCCACGTCCATGACGAAGAGGCGGATCCTGGGCGACTGGGCGTTCAACGGCCTCTCCTCGGCCTCCCGGAGGCAGCGTACGATTGTAGGCCGCGGCCGAGCCGAGCCGGCCACGATCCGAGGCGTACGCCCCCCCCTCGCGCCATCGGCTCGCCGGTCGCCCGAACTGAGCCCGAGTTTCCGGGGTCCGGGGCCGCCGACCCATCTGCGGTTTGGCCCTCCCCGGCTAGACTTCCGGGAGATGGCTG
The DNA here is from genome assembly GCA_030618975.1 of Planctomycetia bacterium. Lineage (GTDB taxonomy): Bacteria > Planctomycetota > PLA2 > PLA2 > JAEUHO01 > JAUXCH01. Next base: position 1,927 of record JAUXCH010000470.1, on the reverse strand, counting down.
ACCTGCGCGTCGATCTGGCCTCCTTCCAGGGGCCCCTGGCCCTCCTCCTCTACCTCGTCCAGCAGGAGGAGGTGGACGTCTACGACATCTCCGTGGCCCGGATCGCCGACCGCTTCCTCGAGACCGTTCGCGGCCAGGTCCAGAGCATCGACATGGACGAGGCGGGGGAGTACCTGGTGCTGGCGAGCCAGCTGCTGGTCCTCAAGAGCCGCGCCCTCCTGCCGCGCGATACGCCGCTCGACCTGGATGAGATCGACCCGAGATTCGATCTCGTGCGGCACCTGCTGGAGTACCGCGACTTCAAGCGCGTCTCCGAGGAGCTGGGCGAGCGCGCGAGTGTCCAGGGCGCACGCCACCCCGTCCGCGTCGGCGGCCCGGACCCCGTGCCGAAGGGCGACGAGGCGTTGGAGGTCGACCTGTACGGCCTGGTCGCCGCGTTCCAGCGGCTCCTGAAGGAGACCGGCGCGGATACCGCGGTCGCCGTGCCCAAGGAGCGGCTGCCCATCACGCACTTCGTCGAGGTGCTGTTCGACCGCCTGTCGGCGGGCGGTGGCCGACTCTCCTTCGAGGAACTGCTCGTCGGTCACCGGGATCGGACCTATGTGATCGGAGCGTTCCTGGCCCTCCTCGAGCTGATCAAGCTCCACAAGATCCTGGTCGTCCAGGACGGTTTCGGGGAGATCCAGGTCCAAGCCCGCGAGGAGGGGTTCGAGATGCAGGACGCCGTCGATCGGGATCTCGCCACCGAGGCCCTGGACCAACCGGAGCCCGGTGCCGGTCCCCGCCTGCGTGTCGTCCTCATGGGCAGCCCCGCATTCGCCGTGCAGGTGCTCGAGAGCCTGGTCGGCGCGGGCATGGCGCCCGTCCTCGTCGTGACACCGCCCTCCCGTCCCTCCGGTCGCGGTCGACGCCGGACGGAAGTGCCGCTGGCCCGCGCGGCCGAGAAGCTCAACCTCCCGCTGCACCGGACGAGCGACGTGAACGTCCGTTCGTCCCGCGAGGCCGTCGAGGAGGCCAAGCCCGACGTCGTCGTCACGGCGGGCTTCGGGCAAAAGCTCGGCAGCGCGCTGCTGACCCTCCCGCCGAAGGCCTGCGTGAACGTCCACGGCAGCCTCCTCCCCGCGTACCGGGGCGCCAGCCCCGTGCAGGCCGCACTGCGCGACGGCGCCGACCGGACCGGCGTGACGCTCTTCGTGATGGACGAGGAGCTGGACCGCGGCCCCGTCATCGCCATGCAGGAGCTACCCCTCGGCGGAGACGAGACGGCCGACGAGGTCATGGAGGCGTTGGCCCGCGTCGGCGCCGACCTCCTCGTGCGGACGCTTCCCGAGTACGTGGCCGGCGACATCGAGCCTCAGCCGCAGGACCACGAGCAGGCGACGTACGCGAAGCGTCTGTCGAAGGACGCCGGCCAGGTGCCCTGGGAACTCAGCGCGCTGGAGGTGAAGAACCACGTGCGCAGCGTGACCTCCTGGCCCGGCGCGCAGACCGCCTGGCAGCCGAAGGTGAAGCACGACCCCTTCCCCCTGCTGCTCGTCGAGACCCAGGTGTTCGAGCCCGGCGAACCCCGTCCGGAGGGTGAGCCGCCGCCCCCGGACGCCCCCAAGCCCGGCACCGTCCTCGCCTCCGGGGGGGAGGCCATCGACGTCGCCTGCGGACAGGGCGTGCTGCGCGTCCTGCGGGTGCGACCCTCCGGCGGCCGTGCCATGTCCGTGAAGGATTTCCTCAACGCCCGCCGCGTGGTCGCGGGAGACCGACTGCTCTGAGGGCGCTGCGACCGGCCGCACCGGCCGGGAAGGAGACGATCGTGGAAGGGTTTCGACGCATCCTCGCACCGCCCGACTTCTCCGAGCTGTCCGGTCCCACGATCGACATGACCGCCCGCCTGCTGTCCCCGGACGGGGAGGCCCTGCTCCTCCACGTCGTG
>JAUXCH010000261.1 GCA_030618975.1 Planctomycetia bacterium | reverse complement strand
GGCCCTCGAACCGATCGGTGCCGTGGACCTGAACGGCTTCCTGCTGTCCACCGTCCGCCACCGGCGCCGTTGGATCGAACGGCTCGCGCACCGCGTGGTCTTCAAGGTGCTGCGGCACGTGCCGCCGAAGCGCTACGCGAGCGAGTGGCTGGCCATCGCGGATCTTCCCGCCTGCATGGGAGAACGTTGACGACCAGCCACCCGTGTCGTGCGCGCGTGTCGAAGCTACCGGCTGCGACTGCTACTGCTACTGCTACTGATCGTGCCGGAAGCGCAGCCTCCAGCGCTCGAGGAAGGGACCGGGGTCGGCGGGCATCGCCGCCGCGCTCACGTAGAACGTGAGCCGGACCTGCACGTAGCCGGAGCCGTCGAGCTGGTGGATGCCGACACCCGCGGTGTCGGTGGGAGGCCCTACGTCCGGCGGGTAGGAGCCGGACACCCACACCAGGGCGGAGGGCGTGCCGGTGCTGCGACAGTAGCCGATCGTGATCCAGCCGGTGGCGGGCGTGCCGGCCGTCCCGTCCGGCAGGAGGGGATGGCCCTGGGCCTCGACCAGGATCGCCGTCTCGCCGGCCAGGGGGCTGCCGGCGGTCGGCGCGCCCGCGTCGAAGTCCTCGACGACAGGCGTCACGAACTCGGCGGAGGCCAACGGGCCGAGAAGGACCAACCCGGTGACCGCCCGCGAGGAGCGCGCGCCGCCCTCGAACCGCGCGGCGTCGAAGGTGTTGCGGTAGAAGCCGTCCTGGCCCTCGCCGGGGATCACGGTCGCGGTCGCGATGCCCGTGATGACCGAGTCGCCGTCCTCGAGGACGATGCGGCCGTTGCTGCCGTCGCCGCCCGCATTCTGCGGACCGCTCGGCGTCGCCCACCCGTTTCCGGTCTGGGTGATGCCCGCGCCGCCGGATCCGCCGCCGGCGAGGAGCGCACCGCCCGTGAGGTCGATGTCCGCGGGCGTGAGGATCCGGATGCCGCCGCCCGAGCCGCCGCCACCGCCGCCGCTGGCGCCGTAGCCGAACGTGTCGACGGCACCGAGCGCGCCGGCGCCACCCGAGGCATCGATCGTTCCGTGGATGCGGATGGTGCCGCCGCACGTGAGGTCGACGAAGCCGCCCCCACCCCCGCCGCCCGAGCCGCCGGCCGTGTAGGAGGTGGAGCCCTGGTCCGTGGCGTAGTTGGAGCCCGAGCCTCCGGCACCGGCCCCGGCGCTCGGGAAGCGCATGCGATCCCCCGCTTCGCCGGGAACATACAGGGAGCCGCCACCGCTGTCGGGCGCGGCGGCGAGCGGGTTCACGTTGCCGGGCGTGGTCTGCCCGTCGGCGCCGCGGTTCGCGTGGCCGCCGCCGCCGCCGCCGCCGGAGTTTCCGAGCTGGTTGGCTGTCAGGGGGCTGCGGAGATACGTGGCGTCGACACCACCCCGACCCGCCCCGAGGCCTCCGATCTCCGCCGGCGTGTCGTAGTCGTCGCTGCCGAAACCGACGGAACCGTCCCCGGCGTAGTCGCTCGCCGAGTTCTCGAGCCCTCCGGCACCGCCGTGGCCTCCTCCGGCGACGCCCGATCCTCCGTCACCGGCCCGGTTGACGCCGCCCCGGCTCCCCGCGGTCCCGCGGAGGCGGAGCACGCCGCCGCTCTCGATGAGGATCTCGTTCTGGACGAGCAGGATCGCCGGATTCACGCCCACGATGCTCACGGTGACGCCGGAGCGGATGCGGAGGGACTCGAACTCCCAGACCACCGCGGTGGAACCGTCCGCCTGGTTCGCGCAGGCGGACCGGGAGGACCCCGTGTCGAGGACGGTGTTCACCACCGGATCGAAGACGGTCTTGCTACCCCCGTTGGGACGGTAGCCGCACGTCGTCGAATCGACCGGGTAGGACGGGCTCACGCTGTCCGGCCCGTTGTCGCCGTCCCCCGTGAAGAGGAGGAAGCCCTGCGCGCGACCCGGCGCGCGAGCCGTGTTCACGTCGGCCGTCGTCTGGAGATCCTCGATCGGCGTGCTGCCGTCGAACGCGATGTCGAGCGTGCTGGTCGTGGGGGCCAGGTTCGCGGTCGTGAAGGCGAACGTCGTGGGCGAGAGGGGGTGCCCCCCGAAGTCGAGGACGGAGCCCCTCAGCTCCACGACCACCAGCGCGTTCTCCGGAAATCCACCGGCGGCCATGGGACGCACGAGGATCCGGGTCCTCTCGAAGTCCTGCACCAGCTGCAGATGGACCGGGATCCGCTGCGGCGTGGGAAGGACCGTGACGGCATTTTGTGCTCCCCAGGTGTAGGGGCTCTCGGCCCCGTCCTCGGCCGGTGAGAAGCCGGTGACGTTGCCGTTCGGCGCCGTCACCCGGGTCGCGGGATCCCCCAGTTCGGTGACCAGGCAACGCACGGTGTCGTCGCGGACGGTGCACGGGTCGAGGTTCTCGCTGAGCTCCACGACGATCTCGTCGCCGGGCCCCACGTCGACGGCCGCGTCACGGTCGGGGGGCGTCGTCGCCAGGATGCGCGGCGCGTCGCCCGGCACCTGGTCCCGGAGAACGTCCGGGTCGTCTTCGTCGAGCGTGCGGAACTCGACCGTTTGCGTCCGCTCGAGAGGCTGGCCGACCGTGTTGCGAACGGCGAACTCTTCGGGCGCGCCGAGGATCGTGATGCGGTAGCGCGTGTCGGGTCGGAGTCCGGCGCCGACGAGCCCGCAGTCTCCGGGCAGCTCGGGCTCGAAGAAGACCGTCGCGCCGTCGACGACGAAGGAACCGCGAGACGTGACGCCGAACGCAGGTCCTTCTCGGATCTGGAACGTACCGACGTTCACGGTCGAGGGATCGACGGCTTCGCTGAAGTCGAAGCGGAGGATCTCGCTGATGGGTACGTTGTCGAGATTCGCCTGGCGGAAGCTGGCCAGCACGAGGCCCTGTCCGGTCGGACCGCCGGACCCGCCACCCGGCGTGCCTCCAGCGCCGCAGCCGGCGAGAGCGAGCAGACAGGTACCGATCAGGACTCGTTGACGCAGGCGGGAAGTGAACATGGTGTCTCCAGGCAGGTACGACGGATTGCGGGAACGTCGAATTGCGACAGCCGACGTCGCTTCTTCCCGTCCCTTGGTTCCGCATGCGCCGCCACGCGTCCGCGAGCGCGGTCGACGGCGGCGCCCTGCCCTGGAGCACCCGAGAATCTCTGCTGCGGATCGAGCCGCAATCGTCATGCCGCGAAGTCGACACGCGTGCAGCGCGAGAAGATGGACGCTTTCTGAAGACACGCGAAACGAACGCGGTCGCGCGGTGTGCGATGTCGCAACACGTGAAGCGCACGCTTCCCAACGAACGAGGCCGGTGGGCATTCGCCCACCGGCCTCGTTCACACGGTCAGGGGAAGGCAGTCACTCGGCCGTGTAGGTCCCGGCGTCCGTCGTCTCCGCATCGCCGTCCGGATCGAGGACGACGGAAACGGTGTACTCGCCCTCGGGAAGCGAAATGGGAACGGCGACGAAGAGCACTCGGTCGGTGCGCAGAAGCACCTCGCCCTCGTACGTGTCGGTGCCGTCGTCCCAGATCACCTCGACTTCGACGTCCGATCCAGCGCTTCCGAAGTCCGTGCCCCCGATGGCCACGGGACGTGCTTCCCGTTCCGCGGCCGCGAGGCTCGCACCGAAGAGGGCGAGCGTGGTGCCCGTCGGAACCGCGCCGGGCTGGAGCGCCCCGAGATCGGGGTCGAGGGAGAGGGGCATCTCGTCGTCGGCTTTCACGACCTGGAAGGTGATCGGGCAGTCGAACGTATCGAGCGCCTCCGGATCGGTGAAGATGAGCGTGTACGTGCCGGGGGCGAGGTCCTCGGGCACCTCGAAGACGCTGCAACCCGATCCACCCTCGACGTCGGCCTTGGCCTGCGTCGTGCCACTCTCGTCGACGAACACGACCCGGCCGCCGTGCAGCCGCAGGCCGAAGACGTACACGAGCAGGCCCGCGGGGCCGGCGTCGGTGCTCAGGCGGTAGACGACCGGCGTGCCTTCGGCAAGCACGAGGAAGTCGTCGGCGAAGTCGTCGTCGTCCACGGTGACGGTGGCCGCGCCGCGGTCGAGGTCATCGGGCACGAGGCAGAGGATGGCGTCGTCGCCGCTGCGCAGCACCTCGGCCGACGTGCCGCCGATGGAGACGGCGGGTTCGTCGGCGAAGTCCGAGCCGCGGATCAGGACCGTGTCACCCGGCGCGCCGCACGCGGGCCAGAAACCGTCGATCTCCTGCGCGGCGGCGGGCGTCGCCACGAGCAGCAGGAGGAGAGCGAGCGCCAGGCCCGCCGGGGTCCATCGGGTGTGCATCGAAGCTCCTCCGCTTTCCGGTCTCCGGACGGATTCTAGCCCCGCCGCTCCGCCGACCCCGCCACACGCACCGGACATTCGAGGAACCCCGACGCGCAAAGGAACCCGTCAATGGACACTGTGGAAGCCCTAAGTCAAGGTGTGGACGACACTTGCGGCCTAGTTTCCACAATGTCCCAAGAGGGCGCCCGAGCAGCGATTGAATCCGTCAGGGCCTTTCGGTAAATAGACTCCGGTTTACCGAAAACAGGAGGATCGACCCGTGCAGGTAACGGCTTGGACGGCCCCGGCGCCCGGAGAGCGCATGGAGGTCACGCATCGTGAGGAGACGCCCGGAGCCGGCGAGGCCGTGGTGGAGGTGGCGGGCTGCGGCATCTGCCACACCGACCTCGGCTTCTTCTACGAAGGCGTACCCACCCGGCATCCCTTCCCCCTCACCCTGGGCCACGAGATCAGCGGCCGGGTGGTGGAGACCGGAGAGGGGGCCCAGGAGTGGGCCGGCAAGGAGGTGGTGGTTCCCGCGGTGATCCCCTGCGGCGCGTGCGCCGCGTGTGAAGCGGGACGCGGCGCCATCTGCCGGAAGCAGATCTTCCCCGGCAACGACGTGCACGGAGGGTTCGCCTCGCACGTGCGCGTGCCCGCGCACGGTTTCTGCGAGGTGCCCGACCTCGGGGACGGGGCGTTGAACCCCACGGGCCTCGAGCTGTCGACCCTCTCCGTCATGGCCGACGCCGTGACGACGGCGTACCAGGCCATCCTGAAGAGCGGTCTCGAGGCGGGCGACCTCGCCGTGTTCGTCGGCGCCGGCGGCGTAGGCGGGTTCGGCGTCCAGGTGGCGGCGGCGCTGGGGGCCGTGCCCGTCGCGATCGACGTCGACGACGACCGGCTCGAGCAGATGAAGGAACACGGCGCCGCGTTGACGTTGCGCGCCGACACGACCGACTTCCGCGACCTCAAGAAACAGGTGAAGGGCCTCGCGAAGGAGCACGGGATCCCGACGTGGCGCAGGCGCATCTTCGAGACCTCGGGTACGCCCGAGGGCCAGATGACGGCATTCGGCCTGCTCGAGCAGGGCGGATACCTGTCGGTGGTCGGATTCACGCCCGCGAAGGTGACGGTCCGCCTGTCCAACCTGATGGCGTTCGACGCCACGGTCGAGGGGAACTGGGGCTGCCTGCCCGAGCATTTCCCGGCCGTTCTCGACCTGGTGCTCGCAGGCAAGGTCGCGCTGGCGCCCTTCGTCGAGCACCGCCCCCTCTCCACGATCAACGAGACATTCGAGGACCTCAAGGCGCATCGGGTGACGAAGCGCGTAGTCCTCGTACCGGAGGCCTGACCGATGTCCACGGAGTTCAAGAACCACAACCTGATCGACGATGCGACGGTCGATGGCATTCGCATCGAGCACATCCCCGTGTTCGACCCTACGGGTACCGCCGTCGAGGGCCTGCACGCGACGAGGATCGTGCTGGACAACCCGAAGCAGTACAACTCCTACACCACGAAGATGGTGAAGGGCGTCATCCTCGGCATGCGGGAGGCGTCCAACGACCGCGCCTGCGTCGCCGTGGTGTTCACGGGCGAAGGCAACAAGGCGTTCTGCACCGGCGGGAACACCGCGGAGTACGCCGAGTACTACGCGGGGCGGCCCGGCGAGTACCGGCAGTACATGCGCCTGTTCAACGACATGGTCACGGCCATCCTCCACTGCGACAAGCCCGTCATCTGTCGCGTGAACGGGATGCGGATCGCGGGCGGCCAGGAGATCGGCATGGCCTGCGACTTCACCCTCGCCCAGGACCTGGCCCTGTTCGGCCAGGCCGGCCCGAAGCACGGCTCCGCGCCGGACGGGGGCAGCACCGACTTCCTTCCGCTGTTCGTGGGCATCGAGCACGCCATGGACAGCTGCACGCTCTGCGAGACCTGGTCGGCGCACAAGGCCAATCGCCTGGGGCTCGTGACCCAGATCGTCCCCGCGCTCAAGGTCGACGGCGCGTTCGTCCCGAACCCCATGGCCATCACGGACCGGTGGATCGACGACGCGGGCCAGATCGTGTACGGCGAGATGAAGTCGGGCGAGGCGCGCGCCGCGGCGAAGGCGGTCCTGAAGTCCGGGACGGTGGACCTGTCGCTCCTGGACGCCGCCGTGGACAAGAAGATCACCGCCCTGGCCATGACGATGCCGGGCTGCCTCTCGAAGACGGTCGAGAGCGTTCGCAAGCACAAGCTGGCCCACTGGGACAAGAACCGCGAGACGAACCGCGCCTGGCTCGGGCTCAACATGATGACGGAGGGGCGCGCCGGCTTCCGTGCGTTCCACGAGGGCAGCCGCGCGTGCCGCGAGCCCGATTTCCTCCTGGTGAGGCGTCGCCTGGCCGAAGGCGCCGTCTGGGGCGAGGAGCTCACGAACGAGGTGCTCGCAAAGGCTCACGGCAAGGCGTGAGCTCGAACCCCTCCAACTCGACGGCGGCCGTGAGGTCGCTCTGCCAGAGCGACCTGGAAGAGGTCGTCCGCATCGACGCCCTGCACACCGGGGTGTCGAAACGAGGGTACTGGACGAAAATCTTCGACCAGTACCTCGATCCCGCGGGCCGCCACCGCACGTTCGGCTTCGGGATCGAAGGAGAGCGCGGACTCGCCGGCTACAAGTCGGAGGCCAAGCGGTCTTAGGAAGACAACATCATTTTTCAACTCCT
>JAUXCH010000135.1 GCA_030618975.1 Planctomycetia bacterium | reverse complement strand
TTCGGGGGCTCGTCGCGCGCCGCGAGGTGTCGGCGGAGCGCGCCGCGGTGGCCCTCGACGACCTCGCCCTGCTCCCGGTCGTGCGGTACCCGGACGAGGCCCTCCTGCCGCGGATCTGGTCGCTGAGGAGGAGTGCCACCGCCTACGACGCCGCCTACCTGGCGCTCGCCGAGGTGCTCGACGCCGTGCTGCTGACCAGCGATCGACGACTGGCCGAGCTCCCCGGCCACGAGGCCGTGGTCGAGGTCGTCTGACCCGCAGCCCGCAGCCCTCGAGGCTGCAGTGGCGAGCCCGGACCAGGCATCCCAATGCGGGAAAGTGGTACCGGGTGCGAATCCGTCGGTTCGGTCTGCGATCGGCGATCGGGGGTCAGCGGCCGTCGGCGTGCGCGTGGTGCCTCCAGACGAGGTCGCCCTGTGCGTCGTCGTCGAGTGGCGCGCCTCCGTCGTCGTCGCCGTCCGGACCGACCGAGTAGACGATCCAGCCCCCGCCCTCCGTGGTCTCGAGGACGTAGGGAGCGTCGCCGAACGGGTCGTCGGTCGGCAGGGGGACGGGGAGATCGGCGAAGGTGTCGGGCAGCGCGCCGTGCCTCCGTGCGTACAGCTCCAGGTGCAGGCCGAGGCGCGCGAGATCGACGCGAGCCTCGTGGGCCGTCCACTTCCTCGCCACGAGGGGGAACGGGGCGCACGCCGCGGCGGAGACGACGCTGTACCAGGGTCGGTCCCCGAGGTCCTCGGCCAGTGCGCCCCAGTCGGCGCGCGCCTCGCGGTAGGGACGTTTCGCGAGGGCGATCGCGCGCCGAACGAGCGCCAGGTAGCGCGCGCTGTCGAGCTCCATCATCGTGTCGGGGATGAGGCGGAAGAGGACGGTGCGGCCCAGGCCGAAGTCCCCGTCGTACCGCATCCAAAGGTCGATCTTCGAGGGATCGTCGCGCACGACGTTGCACGCGTCGTATCCGAAGGTGCGCTCGACGACGAACATCCGGTGCAGCTCACCGTCCCGGGGGAGGGCCTCGATGCGGGCGAGCAGGTTCTCGAGCGCGCCGGTCGCGGCTGGCCCCCGTCCGAGGACCTGCTGCGCCGTCTCGAGCGCGAAGTCGACCAGCCCGGCGCGGACGAGCAGGTGGATCATCAGGGGCTCCCGCAGGGCGATGTCGGCGAGCCGCACCAGGTCGGCACACGTACCGACGGCGGCGTCGACGTCGCCGTCTCGGGCCTGGAGGACGGCTCTGGCGCAGAGCACCCTGGTCAGCGACTGGAGTCCCCCGATCTGTGGGAACTCCATCTCGACACCCTGCTCCCACTCGAGGTCGAAGCGACAGGCGGGACGTGAGGCCGCCTCGCGGGCCTTCTCGAGGGCGGGTGCGTTGTGCTGGACCCAGGCCGCGAGCTCTTCGTACCAGGCATCGTCCTGACCGAACGGATCCACCCCGTACTCGTTCAAGGTCTCGTCCTGGTACCACGAGTCGGGCTCCCACTCCGCCAACTCGAAGGCCTCGAGGAGGAGGGGTGCGGCGTTGTCCGCCTCGGGAACGGGCGGCGGGACGGTCTCCGCCAGCGTGAGTGGTTCGCCCGCGTCGCGGACGCGGGCGAGCTCGGCTTCGAGTCGAGTGCTCGCCACCGAGCCGAGCCAGAGCACGGTGCTCGCGACGAGGATCGCGAGGAGGAGCAGGGCGAAGAGCACGCGACGTACCCAGCGCTTCTTCCTCCGGGGGGGCTTGGCGTCAGCCATCGTGTCGTCCCTCGCCGAGGAGCTGCGCGAGCAGCGCTTCGCGGTTCCGCCAGGCGAAGCGGTAGGTTTGCGCTTCGCGCGGCACCGGTGTCTCGTGGCCGGATCGCGTGGCAAGCGCATCGATGCGGCGCTCCCGCGCGTCGCTTGCCAGCAGGTTGGCCGTGACGAGCGCGACCAGGACGGCAGCCGCGGTGGCCCACGTCGCGCGCTTTGCGAGGAGGCGGTCGAGGAGGGAGGGACGCGGCACGTCGCCGAGCTCGGCGCGGACCGCGGCGAGCACGTGCTCGCGGAGGCCCTCGCGGGGCGGCGGCGGCCGGAGCGCGGCCAGGCGGGCTTCGAGGTCAGGGACGGACGTCGACATCGGTCGTCTCCAGCAGTCGGCGGAGGTCGGCGAGGGCGCGGCGGTAGCGACTCGCCGCGGTGTCGGGCGGGATCTGGAGCACCTCGCCGATCCGGGCGAAGGTCAGACCGTGGTGGATCTTGAGCTGGACAACCTCGCGTCGTTCGGGCGTGAGCCGGGCCAGCGCGAAGCGGAGGGCGGCCACGTCTTCGTCCTCGTCCTCGGCGGCGGGGGCGGTCGGGTCCGCGGCGGCCTTGCCTTCGAGATCCCGGTTCGGCCCGCGGCGGATCCACTCGTTGCGGGCGGCGGCGAAGAGGTACGCGCGGAGGTTCTCGACGTCGCGGAGCCGCGCGCGGGAGCGGACGAGGCGGAGCATCACCGCCTGGAGGAGATCCTCGGCGAGGTGCGTCCGCCGTGTCCTGGCCAGGAGGTAGCCGTAGAGGTCGCGCCCGTACCGGTCGTAGACCGTCTCGAAGGCCTCGGGCTCGCCGTCGGCGAGCCGGGCGGCCAGGCGGTTCTCGGCTGCGTCCACTCGGGGGGCTCCGGCTCGTCCAGGATCCTAGACCCCGCCCGGCCCCGGTTTCGTCCCGCCGAGGCGTGCCGAGCCCAGATTGGGCATTCCCATGCCCCAGGCAATCGTACCGGGTACGAAGCCGTCGGCCTTCCTCGACCACGGGGCCGTAGGTCCGAGACGTGTTGTCCTGTTCCTGCGCGGCCTCCGAGCCCTTCTCCCGCACCTACTCCGAGATCGTCTCGTCGAGCCACCGCAGTACGCGGGTCTCGAACGTGGCGACGTCGAAGCCGAGGTGCTTCTGGACGATCGGCTCCAGGTCCACGGTCTCCGCCTTGCCGACGGCGCTGAAGAAGGGTACGCAGGCCTTGGGCCGCCCTTGGATCAGGTAGACCACGATGCAGTAGCCGTAGAGCACCTCGTTCACGGTGATGTCGTTCACGTTCTTTCCGACCATGAGGAAGAAGTCGGGCTTCTCGTCGGATCGGAGGAGGGCGAGGCCGCGGCGCAGCCAGTCGTCCTGGCCCATGGCGCGCGGACGGACGTCGGGGAGACCGGGCGTCGGTTGGCCGTAGCGGCTCTTCACGTCCGTCACCGACGAGAGGATGCGCGTGCCGGTGATCAGGTACGTGAGGTAGTGGTCCAACCCCTCGCATACCCACGCCTCGTCCCCGCCGAGGTCGAGCAGTGCAGCGCACATGCCGCCGAGGATCTGCTTCGGCCCGCCCTCCAGTCGGGCGAGGCGGTCCTCGCACTTGACCAGCACGGCGGCGCGATAGGGGATCCAGAGCGCGGCGAGGGTCTTGGTGAACTCGTGGAAGCGCGGCCTGATGTGCGGCTGTCGACCCAGGAAGGCGTTGCCGGCGGCCAGATCGTCGAAGACGTAGACCGTCAGGCCGCGCGCATAGTGGTCGAGCGAGATCCAGGTGGGCGGGTCGAGGTCGAGCGCCGCGCGAAAGACCGGCCAGCACGCCTCGCAGTACTCGTGCTGGACGCGCATCTCCTGCTCGTCCGGCGTGCCGAGCACGCGGACACGCTCGCCTTGGAGCACCTTGCCCCACGCCACCGCGTCGCCGTCGTCCCCGGAAGCGAGTGTGCCCTGCGTGGGATCGGGGACCGCGGCGACCGCCGCGTTCGCGATCTTGCGGAGACTTCGTCGCCGCTTGCGGGCGATCTTGCTCTCGACGAGGATCCAGCGCGTCGTGTCGCCCGAGTGGAGGAGGATCTCGCCGTTCTCGCGCCGCAGTACCTCGACCTCGGGCACGACCCTCGTGGCGGTCGCGAGGATCCGGCTGCCCAGCGCGACGTCCCCTCCGGCCCGGGCGGCCTCCACGAGGGCGAGGACCCTCTCGGAAAACCACGCGCTCCACGCGGCGCGGCGCTCCTCGAAGCGTCCTCGGCTGCGGCTCCGGTCCCGGGGCGCCGTGTACCCGGGCTTGCGTCTCCACGCGCCGTCGTCCGCCCGCTCGTAGCGGAGCCACCTGCGCGCGATCTCGTCGTCCGGCACGAAACGCAGGACCGCCTCGTAGACCTCGGCTCGGGCCGCGAAGAGCTTTGCCGAGGCGCACCACTTCGCGAGCACGTGGAGGCGTTCGACGGCCTCGGTGCCCAGGTGCTGCCAGCGCTCACGTGGCCCGTCCTCTTCCGACCGGGCGAGCGCGGGGAGCAGCAGCGCCGCGAGCAGGACGGAGAGGGGGAGGAGACGGCCGGCGCGCATGGGCCGGATCGTACCGCCGGGCGGCCTACGGTTCTCGGAGAGGATCAACGATCGCGGCTCGATCTCGAGGAGCAGGAGTGACCTCCAACCCGCGCGTTACGGCGTAGGTGGACTGCGTGACGAGCTCGGAGTGGCGGCGCAGGAAGTCGTCACGGTCGACGCAGTGGGCGACGGAGGCCCACCGGCAGAACCGCTTCTCGAGCCACGCGAGGGCACCGACGGCCTCGTCCGCCTCGAGGGCCGTGCCCGCGGGCCGACCGAAGACGTACGGACCCACGCGGTAGAGCCGACACGGGACGACCATGCCGGCGGCGCTGGTCGAGGCGAAGAGGGCGTCCGTCAGGAGCGAGGCCTCGCCGTGGCGGAACAGGTCCTCGAGCACGACTCCGACGCCCTCCCTGCACTCGACGATCCGGTACAGGCTCGGGCGCGAGTCGGCGAGACCCTCCAGGACCCTCCGGTCCTCTTCGTCGTTCGCCTCGTCGTGCTCGTCGAGGTAGCGCCTCACGAGTGTGCGGGGAACCTCACCGTCGACGTGGTCGAACATGAAGAACTCGGCGAACGCGTCGACCTCGTCGTCGTCGGGTTCCTCCCGGAGGAACGGTCCGAAGAAGCGGCTCATGGCCTCGGGCGGGGGCTGGAGGTCCGCCGACCAGTCGGCGAACGGTTCGATGGCCGCGGCCTCCCGCTCCCGCCAGCGCACCACGTCGGGTGCCTCCACTTCCTCTCTGGAATCCATCGCTGGACCGTACCGCGGAAGTCAGGCCTCGAGGCGCATGTCGCCCCGGACCGGCACGACACCGGTGCCGGCTCCCACGAATTCCGTGTCCCCGGCCCCGGGATTTCGGAATGATGCGGTTCTCATCGACTCGTGCTCTCTCCGGAGGCTGTCATGACCCGTCGAATCGTCCTGAGCGCGTTCGTCTTCGCCTGGATCCTGCTTCCCGCGGTGCCGTCGGTTGCGGAGCAGCCGGTTTCCGAGAAGCCCCTGCCTCCCTCGGTCGTGGTCGAGGAGGGTCCGTTCGGCTCCGCGGTCGTCATGGACGGGGTCCTGGCGCCGCTCGGGGCGGTCGAGGTCAAGTGCGACCCGAAGCACTACAGCGGTCCGTTCGAGTTCGTGGAGGCCGTGGGCGCGGGCCCCGTGGAGCCGGGCCAGACCCTGGCGAAGTTCGACCGCGAGCCCATCGACCGGCAGCTCGAGGCGGGCGCCCTGGACCTCGAGCTTGCACGTACGCGCTTCGAGCAGTCCGAGATCAAGCGCTTCAGCGAGATCGAAAAGCTCCGACTCGCTCTAGAGGACGCGCGGCGTGCGCACCGCATTGCGAAGGAGAAGCTCGAGCGCTTCGAGAGGGTCGAACGCCAGCTTCGCGTCGACGAGGCCGTGCAGGGCATGGCGTGGACGCGTGACAGCCTCTCGAACCAGCAAGAGGAGCTGGAGCAGCTCGAGAAGATGTACAAGGAGGACGACCTCACCGAGGAGACCGAGGAGATCGTCTTGCGGCGCGCGCGTCGCGCTCTCGAGCGCTCCAAGCGCTCCTTCGAGTTCCGCAAGCTCCGCCACAAGTGGTTCCTGACCGAGACCCTCCCGCGTGACCACGAGGGGCTCCGCCTGGCCCTTCGCAAGCGGGAGATCAAGCTCGACGAGGCCACCAAGTCCCTCGAGCTGGAGAAGCGCGAGGTCGAGCTCGAGCACAAGAAGGCCAAGCGGGACCTCGCGGAGCAGGATCGCGAGTACAGCGAGCTGAAAGCAGATCGGGAGCTGATGGTCGTACGCGCGCCGAGCAGTGGGGGGTATGCGCTGCCGGGAGACTTCCGCGGAGGCAAGTGGAGCGGTCTGGGTGAGGACGGGATACGTTGGAGGCCGGGAGACAGGGTGAGTCGAGGCGTCGTGCTCTACACGGTGTTCGAGCCTACCCGGTTGGGTGTTCGTGCGACGGTCGATCAGACACACCTGGCCGCGATCCGGCCGGGCCGCCCCTGTCGCGTCTCCTCGTCCGTGGCGGCGGGCTCGACGTTCCCGGCCGAGGTCGAGTTGGTCGCCGACTATGCCGAGGGGACCAAGTACGACGTGCGCATCGCCCTGCGCTCGGGCCACCCGTGGTTTCGGGCGGGCCAGAAGGTCAAGGCGACGGTCATGGGAGCCTCGGCGCCCGTCGGACTGAGCATCCCGACCCGTTGCGTGGTGGGCAAGGGGACGAAGGCGCATGTCCTCTTGCTGGGGGCGGCAGGCGTCGAGACACGTCCGGTCCTGCTTGGCGAGAAGATCGGGGATCGGATCGGCATCCGGAAGGGCCTCGCGGCCGGTCAGCGGGTGCTGCTCGACCCGCCGAAGCAGGGCCTCGACGTCGGCGAGGAGAAGAACGACGAGGACGAGGACGAGGCGGAGGAGGAGTCTCCGGAAGACGAACGCGACGCCGGGCGGGAGAGCCGTACCGAGCAGGGCGAGGAGGCTCGCGGAGAGGACGCTGCCGAGAAGCCCGCCGAGGCGAGCCTGGTCGGCACTTGGCGCGGAAGGGTGAAGGGTCCGCCTCCGTTCCCGCCGGAGGGCATCCCGGGGGCGCTGCTCGTGACGCAGGGCTACGGCGGTCAGTTGGAGGGCGTGTTCGAGATGGCGGGGACCCAGGTCGAGGTGGACACGCTGGAGTTCGATCCCGAGACCGGGATCGTCGAGCTCGATGCGAGCAGTGAGACCGGTAACGTGAGGGCGGAAGGCCGCGTCGAGGGCGACCTGCTGACCGGGACCTGGTCCACCACCGACATGGGGGGCTTGGAGGGCACCTTCCGATTCGAGCGGGAGGGCGACGCATGAGGACGCGGACGCTTCCGGCCTGCGTTCTCCTCCTCGCACTCATCGCGCCGGGAACGCCTGCCATGGGAAGCGAGCCCGAGGAGGCGCAGCGTGGAGAGGGCGCGGCGATCCGGGGCGCCATCGAGCGCGGGGTCGCCTTCCTCGTGAGGACCCAGAAGAAGGACGGCTCGTGGGGCTCACCGGCGAGCAACCTTCACGACCTCTACGCGCCCGCTCCGGGTTCACAGCGCACGTTCCAGGTCGCCTCGGCCGCCCTGGCGCTCTCGGGTCTCCTGGAGGCGGGCGACGACAGCCCCGAGGTGAAGCAGGCGGTCGAGCGGGCGACCGTGTTCCTGCTGAAGCGCTATGCGGTCCGCCGCATCCGCCCCGACACGCTCTACAACACGTGGGCGTTGGGCTACTCCCTGCAGGCCTTCGGGCGCTTGCTCGATCGGGTTCAGAGCCCGGTGCGACGCCGGGAGATCCGGACGGCGGCCCAGAACGCCGTGCGCCTGCTCGACAAGTGGGAGTTCGTGGACGGTGGCTGGGGCTACTACAACTTCTCCGAGCAGCCGGCGAGCCCGGGTCGGGGCTCGGCCAGCTTCACGACGGCCACGTGCCTGACCGGGATGAGCTGGGTGGCCGAATACGGGGTGCGCGTTCCGGGGCCCATGCTCCGTCGCGCCCTGGCGAGCATCCGGCGGTGCTGGAGACCCGACAACAGCTTCTACTACGGCCCCGAGTACATCTACTACGGCGTGCTGCCCGTCAACAAGATCAAGGGCAGCCTCGCACGCACGCCCGTGTGCCTGCTGGCTCTCGACCTCTGGTCCGGCGACGCGACACGGAAGCCCGTGCCCACCGAGAGCTTCGTCAAGGCGCTCGACGACCTGGAGAGGTACGGCCACTTCCTGAGGATCGCGCGCAAGTACCCCAATCCGCACGAGGCCTGGTACCAGAACTCCGGGTACTTCGTCCTCTACGGCTATCACTACGCTTCCCTCACCCTCGACCGGGTGCCGTCCGAGAAGCGGCGCGAGCACCAACGAAACATCGGCCGCCACGTCCGGCGCATGCAGGAGAAGGACGGCAGCTTCTGGGACTACCAGCTCTTCAGCTACCACAAGGTCTACGGCACAGGCTACGCGTTGATCGCGCTGGCCCGTTGTCTACCCGGCTTCCAGCCTTCGTGAGTCGTTCGGGCTAGCTCAGGTGCCTACGCGCTCACCTCCTTGACCACGGTCGAGAGGTTGCTCTCGAGGTAGTCGAGGACCGTATCGACGATCGCCTGGGTGCGGCGGTCGATCTCGAAGTTGACCCGGTCACCGACGTTCGTGGATCCCAGGTTCGTCAGGCGGAGCGTCTCGGGAATGAGATAGACCTCGAAGGTGCCGGACTTCTTGTTCAAGTTCGATACGGTCAGGCTGCAGCCGTGAATGCTGAGGAAGCCCTTGTCGAAGACGTAGCGGCGGTAGGACTCCGGCACCTGGAACGTGAGGAAGAGGTTGTCCTCGCTCTCGTGCTGTCCGACGAGCTCGAGAGTACCGTCCACGTGGCCGGCGATGTCGTGGCCCCCGATCTCCTGGCCCGCGCGCGCCGAGCGCTCGACATTGACCCTGTCGCCCTTTCGAAGCTGGCCAAGTGTCGTGCGGCGCAGTGTCTCGATCATGGCGTCGAACCAGACCTTGTTGCCGTCCACCCTGACGACGGTTTGGCACACGCCGTCGACGTTGACGCTGGAACCGGGCGTCAGACCCTCCAGCAGTTCAGGAGGGAGCTGCACCGCGAAGCTCATGAAGTCGGGTCGGCGTTCGACCTCGACGGCTTCGAAGGCGCCCTGCACGATGCCGGTGTACATGGGGATCTCCTTTCGCAGCCGACGCGCATGATACGGAGACTCCGATTCCGGTCGTCCTTCTTCGGAGGCCGCCTCCTCTCATCCTCTCAGGCCTCGAGGTTCATGTCGCCCGCGCTCCAGACCATGACCACGGTACCGAGACCGTTCATCAGGTTGTTCATGGTCCGGCCGAAGCCTCCCTCCGCCCCGTCCTCAGGAGGCTGGAAGCCCAGCATCACCAGGGAGGCGTGGGCGGACGTCCGGTGCAGGACGTCGGCGATGCCGTCCCCGACCAGCACGACCGGGGTCGCGCGGACCCTGGCGACGGCGATGAGCCAGTGCCGCAGCACGACCGTGGCCACGGCCCCGAGCGCCCAGAGCGGCGCGACGAGGAACATGACGGCACAGCAACCGATGGCGCCGAGCAGCGCCGTGGATCAGTGGCGCCTCGTCGTCCACGCCGCTGACGGGGCTGATCCCATCCGCTTCCCCCGGCCCGATGACGGTGTCTCGGCGGACCTCCTTCTCGATCGATCCCGTGTCTGACGGGCTGCGGGCTCGGAAAGACAGCGGCCCCCGCCCCGGTCAGGGGCGGGGGCCGCGGTGGAATC
>JAUXCH010000508.1 GCA_030618975.1 Planctomycetia bacterium | reverse complement strand
CCGTCGAAGACTTGCCGCTGCGCCCTTGGCCTTGCGACACCGGATCGGACAGCCGGCGGCACGGGATCGCGGCTCCGCTTGGCTTCCGGACCCTCGTCGAAGGACGGGAGACTCCCCCACGCGTCCTGCAGGTTGCCCCCGCACGGTGTAGGCGAGCATGCAGGGGAAGACGTGGAGCGCGGCGGAGGAGGTGGTGAGGGAGCCGCACGCGAGAGACGCGCGAGCGACGGCTGAGCGATCTCCACCACGAGGACGACCCGGTGGGGCTCCGCTCGAAGAATGCCTGCCCTACCTCACGCCGCTCCGGCACCAGGAGGCGTTCCTCTCCTTCTCGAAGGATGCCCGATGAAGGGTCCTCGCGAAGACGAGGAAGCTCGGGGAGCGTCGGTTCCGTGGCACCGGCCGGCTCATCGCTCGCGACGGGCCCGGCCGACCGGTCAGGGGGCCAACCCGCGCCCGCGGCGGCGGAATCGGGGTGCCGGCCCGCGTTTGCCGTCTGACTTGCCGGGCCTCACTCGCGAGGCTGTCGCGTAGTTGCCCCGCCCGGTACTGTATTCACGCTCCCGCGAGGCCTCGAGCGAACGGGGCGAGGCGATGCAGAAGATCGATAGGTCCGCACTCCGAGAGGCGCACATGAACGCACCCCGACGTCCCGCCCTGATCCTCCTGGCCCTGCTGCTCGCGCTCGGCGCGTGCGGCGGCGACGAACCCGCGGGCGGGCAGCGAGACGAACCCGCAAGCGAGGAAGGCACGGAACCGCACGTCCTTCCGCCCCTCACGGCCGAGCAGCTCCCCGGCGTCTACGTCTGGGATCGCGAACGGACACTCCGCGGCGACCAGCCTGCACTAGGGACGAACCCCGCCCCGGCCTCCGAGGAAGGCGAGTACCGTCTCGACCTCGAGGAGGACGGAACCTTCGTCTTCGAGGTGGGGGCGGGCGAGTTCGCGTTCACCCTGAAGGGGACGTGGGAGGCCGAGAACAAGACGATCCGCATCCGCACCACGGAGGTGGACGGCGAGCCCGCAGACGAGGAGACGTCCGTGGAGGAGTCGCTGATCCTCGAGGGACGCGGGCTCGTGCTGGAGCAGGAAGACCGCCGCATCTACATGCGCCGCCTCGAGGAAGCGCCACTCGCGGACTGACCCGAGGCCGCAACGCGCCGGGAAGGGTCGCCCCCCCAGGCGGTGCCGGGCACCGATACCGCACGGCGTCAGGCCCCCACACCACCGGACCGAGGTCGGTGCCTGCGAGGCTGAATGGCGCCGGGGGCATGCCGAAGGGCTCGTCGGCGCGCGCCGAAGTCGGGACGTCGTCGAGGTCGGCGGCGGTACTCAGGATCGCGGTAACGGGTAACCGTCGGGGCGAAGAAGCTGTGAAGAGGAGCGGCGGCGCAGTGCAGGAACCGTCCGGGGACTCGATCTCGAGGATCCTGGCGTCGTACTTCGTGGCGCCGCCTCACACGCCGGCAACCGGCGAAAGACCCTCGATCGCGGAGGGGCTCGTGAAGCTCGCCCTCGTCTCGACGGGGTGCGTTGGTTCGAACCGGACCGGTGAAGGAGCCTTCGTCGACGGGACCACCGGGGACGAGCGGCACGGCCACGGTCAGCGAGCAGCGTCCAGGGGGTGGCCATGGGGAAGGTGGTGCGGCCCCGCTGGTCGGCGCGGCACGACGAGGATGGGGTTGGCGGACTCGACCCGCTGCTGGCTGCGTGACCTCGATGTGCGCGGCGATCTGCGCGACGCCGCGAGTCCCTGCCGCCGGGGTCAGCTCCTCGACCTCGGGCGCCGAGACGATCGTGCCGAGCAGGTCGACGCAAAGTTCCGTTCCGCGGGGGGAAGAAAGGTGCGGTGACATGGTGGTGAAGGTGACGGCGCATTCGGGAGGGATCCCCCCGTCGGTTCCACACCCACGATGTTCGAAAATTCGAGTCGCTTGATTGTCACCGTTCGGGGCGGCGGACCGCAGACCGTGCCAGGCGCGAGGCGCACGATCTCGACGGGGCCGTCGCCATACGCTGTGCTCGTTCCCCCGCCACGACCGGCCGTGGACGCCCTCACCGCGGGGGCCGTGATCCAGGACGCCGGACGCAACCCCTTGCACCGCAAGGACTTCCTTCCGTCACCTGGTCCTGGGTCGGAGAGGGGAGAACGCCAGCGATCCTCCCCGCGAGCGAACACGACGACCACCTCACCCGTAGGGCATCCACGCGTATCCCGACTCTCGCGTCGGCGGATCCTTCGCAAGGGAGCGGCCAAAGTCGACGACTGCCCCCGGACGAAAGCACCCGGAATCGGGAGTTCCGACCCTCCCCCCTCTCGACTTGCCCCCCTTGCCCGCATGAGGCTCAGCACCTAGCATCGTGGCTTGGAGGCGCCGCTTGGTCGGTGTCGGGACGCGGAAGCAGCACGGGTGCCTCGTAGGGGCGCCCCCGGAGGGATGAATCATGCGTCGGAATGCCGCTCTTGTCTGTGTGGTGGCCTTGGCCGCCTTCGCCCTGATGCCCGTGACGGCCTGGGCCGAGGACGTCCCGCCCACCCCCATGCCGCCCACATCCATGCCCGTCATGGTGACCGAGATGGCGCCGATGCCTGTGCCGTGCGAGGCTCCCACCCCGTACCGGGCTCCCGTGATGTACGAGCGGCAGGGCATCTGCCCGCCGGTGCAGATGGTGAACACGGGCCCCGTCTGCTGCATCGCCCGCAACGCCAGCGGTTGGCCGGTGACCCCCGGCGGCTGCTGTTACGGCCGGCTCGTGATCTGGGCCGAGGGCCTGTGGTCCTTCCTCAAGGCGCCCGAGGGCCTCATGGGCGAGGCGCCCTACCTCGCCGGTCCTACCGCGAACCCGGATCCGATCGATTGGGGCGTGCTGGACTACGACGATGGTCAGGCCGGCGGCCGCTTCACGGTCCGCTACGCGGTGGCGCCCGAGATGTGGATCGAGGCCCGCGCGACCTACTACGGCGATTACAGCGACACGAAGTCCGAGTCGGGTCGGTTCGGCTTCATGCCCGGCCCGGCGGGTGTGGGCGGCGTCACCGTACCGAACACCGCCGACCTCAGGGTCGAGAGCGAGGTCTACGGCGGCGAACTGAACTTCTGGACCGAGGTGGCTTGCACGGGCACCGCGAGTTGGAGCGTAGGCGGCGGCGCCCACTGGGTGCAGTTCAACGAGGGCGTCACCGCCTCGAACTGGGCGGTACCCTTCGCGCCGTTCGATACGCCCCCGTACATGCGGTCCTATGTACAGAACACCTATATCGCAGCGCAGTTCGGCGGCTCCGTGCGCTGGGAGATCACGCCCTGCTTCGATGTGACGCTCCTGCTCAAGGGCATGCTCGGAAACATGAACCGCCAGCTCACGGTGAGCGACAACTCGGTGTTCTCCGGCGGCTACCACGGCGCCACGAACGAGACGAACGAGGTCGTCGCGGGCGTCGACGTCGACGTGTCGGTCCGCTGGCGCCTGACGCGTTGGCTCGCGCTGACCGCCGGCTACAACCTGCTCTTCGTGGACAACGTGCTACGCGCGCACGACGGGATGGACTTCACGAAGAGCAACTCCGGTGCGATCCAGCCGATCGACGCCGCGGACCAGTTGGTCGTCCACTCCGTCCTGCTGGGCATCCAGGTCCAGTTCTGATCGACGGAGTCTCCTTCCGAACCCCACTGCGGGCGGCCCTCTCCGAGGGTCGCCCGCTTCTCATGGGGCTCGGTCGCCAGCGAGGACCGGGCGGGGTCTTGCCCGAGAGGTCCCGATGCCAGACGGCGCGTTGCCCGACCACGCAACCCCCAACCATGTAGCCACCCAACGGCTAGGGCGCGAGGAGATCCAGCGGGTCGTCCTCTCGTCCGGCATCGAGGCGCAACGCAGAGATCCGGCCCGCAGGCGACCCAGGACTCGCGGCCGTAGAGCACACGGCCCCGTGGGTAGAGCGCGCGGCCGACCCAACGGCCTCATCGGATCCGTGACGGGTACTCGACAGGAACGAGGACCGCGCCGAACGCCGTGACACACGGGCTACGGGCCGTACCCCCGGGTGCGAGCCTCGGCGCGCGCCTTCTCGAGAAGCTGGACCCGCCCCTCGGGGCCAAGCCATCTCCACGGGTCCGCGGGCTCCCTCCCGAGTGCCACATCCAGGGCGTCGACCGCCTGGTCGCAGAGGCGGAGCTCGTGTCCGTTGACCGATCCTCCGGACTTCGTCTCGTCGAAGCAGAGGCGGAAGAGGTAGGGGAGAGCCGCTTCACCCGCGTGCCCCAGGGCCTCGACGGCGCGCCGGCGGTAGCGGACGTCGAGCTTCTCGTGGGCAGCGAGCCCCCCGAGCACCGACGCGGCCCGGGCGCCACCGAGGGTGCCCAGTCCCTCCAGGCAGGCGGACGACACCTGGAGCGGGCCGCCGCGGCGGTAGCACGCGATCAGTGCATCGACAGACCTGTCGGCGAGGGCCTCGTCGCGGCCGG
>JAUXCH010000751.1 GCA_030618975.1 Planctomycetia bacterium | reverse complement strand
GGCGTCCGAGCGTGCCACACGCTCGCCGAGCTCGGCCCCCGCGCCCTGAGCGCCCTGCCCACCCTGCGATCGCTTCTCGAGTCCGACGACATGGTGCTCGTGATGGCAGCGGCGCCGGCCTTCGGTTCCCTCGGGCCGGAGGCCGCGAAACACGTTCCGGAACTCCTCGACCGGATGATGATCATCGGTCCGGACTACGCCACGGCATCCATCGCGCTCGCGGGGATGGGTGAGACCGCTGTGCCGGCCCTCATCCATGCGTTCGAAGAAGGCGACATCATCCGGCAGACCCGGGCCGTGACGGTTCTCGAGCTGCTCGGCCCGTTGGCCGCGGCGGCCGTCCCCGCGCTGATGCGCGAGATCCCGATCGCGAAGTCTAGATGGAAGGTGTATGACGATCTGCGCAGCATGCAGGCGATCGTGATCCGCACCCTGGGCAAGATCGGAAAGGCGGCCCGCCCCGCGCTCCCGGCCCTCGAGGATCTCGCCGAGATGGAGCCCGGCGAGATGTTCCAACTCGCGGCGCAGCATGCGGTCTGGAGCATCCGGGCGGCCGACAGGTGATGCCCGCTTGGACCGGGTAGACCCAGCGAGCAGAGTGGAAGTAGTCGGCCGATGGGGGGGCTTCGCGAGGATCCGCTGCCCCCGCTTCCACAACTAAGTGGACCTGGCCCGGCGACAGTACGACGCCGTCGATCCGGCGAACCGGCTCGTGGCGCGCGAGCTGGAGCGGCGCTGGGAGAAGGCCCTGGAGGGCCTCGAAGCGGTCCGCCTCGAGGCCGAGGTGCGGGCGGCGGCGCGCTAGGTAGCCCAGGCCTTCAGGACACGCTCGACGTCGTCCTCTACCTGCTCGCGCGCCTCGCCCCGATCCACGTCGGCGAAGAGCAGGTCGTCGTAGTCCGTGTGGCAGCTACGTGTCACAACATTCGGGCCGTCTCGTTCGAGAAGTCGACACAGCGGCAGTGGACAAGCTGCGCCAAGCGGACGGCCGACCGCGGGCACCGCGGCGCCCCCTCGATGGCGTGGCGTCGGCACCTCCCATCGCCACGTGGTGTTCACCATCCCAAGGGCGCTTCGTGGCGGAATCGAGAGCGAGCGAGGGCTCCACGGCCTGATGGCGAAGGCGGCGTGGGAGACGCTTCGCGAGATGCTCTCTGTGGCTGCGTGCGAGCCGACGGGGGTGCCGGGGTCGTCGCCTCGCTCCAGACCTTCGGGTCGTTCGCCGACTTCCACCCCCATGTCCACGTCATCGCAACCGAGGGAGTCACAACGCCCGACGGTAGCTTCCATCCGGTCACCTGGCCCAGGAAGAGGCAACTCGAAGAACGCTTTCGCCGCCGCTTTCTGACCCTGTGGATCACGCGCCGGATCGAGGATCCGGACACGGCGCTCGCGTCCTACGAGGGCCCTCGGCCCGATCACATCGTCGCGGACCTGAAGGAGGTCGAGGCGCTGCTCGGCTACGAGTCCGGGCGGTAGCGCGGGGCGAGGGTCGATGCGGGGAAAGTTGAACAAACGGGTCGGGAGTGGATGTCAGGGAGTGGATGTTCAGGGTGCGTCCTGGATCTCCCGGAACTCCCCCGACGTCGTCGTTGCGATCTCACTCAGGATGCGCTTCATGACGGCCGGCTTCTCGGTGAGATTCGGTCGGCCGGGATCCATGCTGAGCAGGGAGAGACCCACCGTGTTGATCGCGACGCGCCGATAGCGGTTCCACTCGCGCACGCTCGCGCCGATCCCGTCCGGGGTCCAGTACCTGCCCGCCGTCGGGTTGCCGTCGGTCAGGAGGAAGATCGTGTCGCACGTGGGGTGACTCTCGAGGGCCGCCTCGATCGCTTCGTAGAGGAACGTGTCGCCCGCCGGCTTCGCCATGGCGGTGGATGCCCACGCGCCGGCAGCTGCCGTGTTCTCGGGCGTTGCCTGCCTGCTGATCTTCTTCCAGCTAACCTGGTCCTCCGCGAAGACCACCACGTTGAATCGGGTCCCGGGCGCCAGCTTGCCGAGCGTGTTCTTCAGCTCCGCAAGGGCGACGTCGATCCGATGCGTGTCCTGCTCCCAGGGCCACGTCATGGACGAAGACGCATCCACGACGAACACGACGTCGTCGCTGTGGATCTCGATGCCGTGGTACCGGGGACTCTCGATCGTAGTGGGGGCACCGGGATTCTCCTTGGCATGCCACTTGGCCCAGGCTGTCGCGTCGTGGCCGAATTTCTGGCCCGTCATCGTCTGCAGCGCGCGGACGGCGACATGCCGCGTTCGGGCAGCGCCGCTTCCGAGCGTTCCGATCAGCAGCCCGGTCAGCATCGTGCGTCGGTGCCGGCTCGCGCCTTCGATCGCGGCGCGCTGGACGACCTGCGAGTCGTCTTGGATGAGCGTGCGCACCGCGGCCTCGACGTCGCCCTCGAAGGGCTGCAGCGACGGGAGGATGTCGGCCGCGGCGAGACGCAGCCGCCAATCGGCATGCGTTGCCGCCTGTTTGAGTTGTTCGCTGTACGTCATCGGCGCGAGGCGCACGAGGGCCTTCAGGGCGTGGAACGCGATGTCGGCGTTGCCCTTCTCCTTGGCGTGCTTGGCGAACAGCTTCCCGATGGCCTTGGCTTGTTCCGCGTCGGGCTTGCGCGTGCGAGCCCGTAGAAAGGCGCAGAGCATGAGAGGGTCGCGGCTCTTGACGGCCGGGCCCGTGGCCCACTTCCGAATCGCCCCAGACGGTCGCACGAGCAGCTCCCGGCCGAACACGTTCCAGAGCGTGGGATCCTTCGCCTTGGACAGGACCCCCAGCAGCTTGCCGAAGGTCTT
>JAUXCH010000974.1 GCA_030618975.1 Planctomycetia bacterium | reverse complement strand
TACACGGTCCGGACGACGAGGGTCGTCGTGGGGCGGAGCAGGAGCGTGCCGACGTTCTCGACGTCGGGCCCCACCGGAGCGATCGAGACGACGGCGGTCGTACCCCGTCCCTCCCCGGCGAGCACGCGGAGCGAGGCGTCGAGCTCCGTCGAGGGTCGGGGGCCGAACTCGAGGCGGAACGCTCCGTCGGCCGTCGTCGTGCCCTCGATCGGCGCACGGTCGGGGCACTGGATGGACACGGAGACGCCGGGTCGGCCGCGGTACGTGGCCCCGTCGAGCGCGCGCCCCGCGAAGGTCACGCCGTCCGCGTCCGCCTCAGCCTCGCTCGGGGTCGGAGCCGTGGCCGTCGGCGTCGGTGCAGCGTGACCGCGGAGCTCGGGATCCGGCGCCTCCGGAGCGCTCGCGACCTCCGAACCCTCCGGGGCCACGGGGGGCGTGCGGAGAGCGATCGACGTGACGATCCAGACGGCGAGCGCCACCACGGCGAGCAGGAGGAGCGCGCGGCGGCCGGAGGGGGGCATCGTGGGGTCCGTCTCCCGTCCGAGGTCACGCGCTCGAAGCGGCCTCGCAGCCGGGCACGAACGAGCCGTCCCGGCGGTCCCTTGAGTGTCCCTGTGTCGCCCTGGAAGGTCCGCTTGTCCAGCCCCGTATTTCTCCGGCTGCGAGTGCCGCCGGGCGCAGCCGCGCTTTACAATCGGCGTCCAGATGTCTGGACAGCCTTACACCTCCCTGGGCCGCGATTCGCTGCTCGCGGACCTGAACGAGACGCAGCGCGAGGCGGTGACCCACGGCACGGGGCCCCTCCTCGTCGTCGCCGGAGCGGGGACGGGCAAGACGCGCGTCCTCACCCACCGCGTCGCCTGGTTGGCGGAAGGCGGGCTCCCGGCGCGCGCCCTGCTCGCCATCACCTTCACGAACAAGGCCGCGGAGGTGCTCGTCGAGCGGCTCCGGGCGCTCCTGCCCGGGCGCTGGGTCCAGGCCGGCACCTTCCA
The DNA here is from genome assembly GCA_030618975.1 of Planctomycetia bacterium. Taxonomy (GTDB): domain Bacteria; phylum Planctomycetota; class PLA2; order PLA2; family JAEUHO01; genus JAUXCH01. Next base: position 758 of record JAUXCH010000974.1, on the reverse strand, counting down.
CGGCTTCGCCGCCCGGATGCTCCGCGCGCACGGCGAGGCCATCGGCATCGCGCCGGACTACACGATCCTCGACCGCGACGACCAGCGCCGCCTCCTGAAGGCCATCCTGTCCGACGTGAGTCGCGGCGTCGGCAGCCTCAAGCCGCCGGAGATCGGCGCCATGATCTCGCACGTCAAGAACGGTGGCGGCGGACGCGCACCGCTCGACCTGCAGGACCCGGACGTCGCGGAGATCTTCGATCGGGTATTCGAGTCCTACCGGAAACGCCTGCGCGCGGGAAACCTGCTCGACTTCGACGACCTCCTGCTCGAGGGCCTGCGCCTCCTCCGCGACGTCGAGGCCGTCGGCGACCTGTACCGCGGGCGGTACGCCCACGTGCTCGTCGACGAGTACCAGGACACGAACCTCGTCCAGGCCCAGCTGCTGGAATCGCTCGTCGGGCCTTCGAAGAATCTCACCGTCGTCGGTGACCCGGATCAGAGCATCTACCGTTGGCGCGGCGCGACGGTGAAGAACATCCTGGATTTCGAGAAGAACTGGCCGGGAGCATCCAAGGTCGTGCTCGAGCGGAACTACCGTTCGACGCACCGGATCCTCGAGGCCGCCGAGCACGTCATCGCCCGAAACGTCGATCGACACGCCAAGCGCCTCTACACGGAGAACGAGGAGGGCGAGAGTCTCCGCGAGGTCCGGTGCCGCGACGCGGCGGACGAGGCGGAGGTGGTGGCCGGCCTCCTCGCCGCGTGGCGGGCCGAGG
>JAUXCH010000035.1 GCA_030618975.1 Planctomycetia bacterium | reverse complement strand
TTGAAAAGATTAAAACCATTGGAGATGGATATATGTGTGCTGGAGGAGTCCCAATAGAAAATGATTCAAATCCAGTAGATGTTGTTCGCGTCGCATTGACCTCCTCTACCTCCTCTGCGTCGGCGTTCTCGCCGTGCTCTTCCTGGGCGACGTCCTGACGCGCGCCGTGGACGTCGAGGGACCGCGGAGCGCACCCGTGGCGGGCGCGGCAGGGCAACCGCGCGACGTCGACGTGGACCTGCTGAGGGAGTTGATCCGGCAGGGCCGGCTCTCCGACCACGAGGCGCTCCACGCCCATCCCGTCGACGGCGCGGGTGACCCTCTGCCCGATCCTGACGATCCGGAAGGCCGCTGAGGAGGTCCGCCGGGACGGAGGCGGCTACAATCGCGCCGGCGCAGGACGGGAGCCCATGAGCAACGAGCAAGAACAGTCCCGCGATTCCCCGGAGCCGGCCGAGGGGCAGGCGAAGGAGAAGCAGGGGCTCAGCTTCACGAAGAAGGTCCTGCTGAGCCTTCTCCTGGGCGTCGCGACCGGCCTGTTCTTCGGCGAGTACGTCGCCTGGCTGAAGGTGGCCGGCGACGCGTTCATCGGCCTCCTGCAGATGACGGTGCTGCCCTACATCATGGTCGCGCTCATCGCGAACGTGGGTCGCCTCACGTGGGGCCAGGGGCGCAGCATGATCCTGCGCGGGCTCACGGTCCTGCTGGTGCTCTGGGGCATCGGTCTGGCGACCGTCCTGCTCATGCCGCTCATGTTGCCTGCGTGGGAGACGGCGTCGTTCTTCAGCACGTCCCTCGTGCAGCCGCCTCCCGACGTCGACTTCCTCGACCTCTTCATCCCGCTCAACATCTTCGGCTCGCTTGCGCGCAACGTCGTGCCCGCGATCGTGGTGTTCTGCCTCTTCATCGGTGCGGCGCTGATGGGCATGAAGAACAAGGATCCGATGCTGGCGGTCCTGGACGCGTTTGCCGGCGCCCTCATGCGCGTGAACATGTTCATCGTGAAGCTCACGCCGTACGGCGTCTTCGCGATCACCGCCAGTGTGGCGGGGACGATGACCCTCCACGAGCTCGGGCGCCTGCAGGCCTACCTGGTCGTCCTGACCGTGGCCACGGTCTTCCTGACGTTCTGGGTCCTTCCGATGCTCATCTCCGCGCTCACGCCGTTCTCCTACCGGGACGTGATGCGGGCCTCCAAGGACGCGCTCGTCATGGCCTTCGCCACCGGGAAGACCCTCATCGTCCTCCCGATGCTGATCGAGAACACGAAGCGCTTGTTTCAGGAAGTCGAGACGGACCCGCGCGTCGAGGTGGACCCGGACGGCGTCTCTCGCACCGTCGAGGTCATCTATCCCCTGGCCTATCCCTTCCCGTCGATCGGCAAGGTGCTGGCCCTCTTCTTCATCCCCTTCACCGGCTGGTTCGTCGGGTCCGAGATGGCGCTGTGGGACTACCCCGCCTTCCTCACGATCGGTCTGTTCAGCCTGTTCGGGGGCCCGATCGTGGCGATCCCGTTCCTCCTCGACTTCCAGCGCCTGCCTGCCGACATGTTCCAGCTGTTCATCGCCTCCGGCGTGTACAGCGCGCGGCTGGGCGATCTCGCGTCCGCGATGCACCTCGTCGTCATCTCCGTCCTGACGACGGCGGCCGGCGTGGGCATCCTGCGCGTCCACTGGGGCAAGCTGCTGCGCCTGCTTCTCACCTCCGTCGGGATCATGGTCCTGGTCATGGCCGGCACCCGGGCCTACCTGTCCCTCGCCTTGGAGGGCCCCCAGGACGCGACCCCGATCATCGACCGCATGGAGCTGACGGCACGCGGCGAGAAGTTCCTCCAGCCCTTCCGGATGGTGGAGGAGGCGGCTCCCAACCCCCAGCCGCAGCGCGCGGGGCAGGACCGCCTGGAGAGGATCCGCGAGCGGGGCGTGCTGCGTGTCGGCTACCGACCCGACGTGCTCCCGTGGTCCTACGTAAACGCGCAAGGCGACCTCGTCGGCTTCGACGTCGACATGGCGCACCGCCTTGCCTCGGATCTCGGCGTGACCCTCGAGTTCGTGCCGCTCGAGAGGCAAGACCTGCCGGAGCAGCTCGCAGAGGACCACTTCGACATCGCGATGTCGGGAATCCCGGGTCTCCTGGGGATCGCCGAGAAGGTCCGCCTCTCGGAGGGCTACCTGGAGGTCCACCTCGCGCTCCTCGTGCGAGACCATCGGCGTCGGAACTTCGAGTCGCAGGAGGCCATTCGGAAGCAGAGGCACGTGCGCCTGGGCGTGGGGTTGGACGACCCCTTCGTGCGCCGGATCGCCGTGCTCTACCCGAACGTGGAAATCGTCGACATCGACTCGATCGAGGAGTTCACGGAGGGCCGGGTGGAGCTCGACGCCGTCCTCGTCACGGCCGAGGGCGGTTCCGCGTGGACGCTGCGACACCCCGGCTTCTCGGTCGTCACGCCGACGAAGCACCCGGTCGGGCTCCCGCTCGTCTACGCGGTGCCGCAGGGCGAGGGCGCGTTCGCCCGCTACGTGAACCACTGGGTGGACCTCAAGAAGCGCGACGGCACGATCGCCCTCCTCTACGACCACTGGATCCTGGGCGTGACCGCGGAGCTCAAGTCGTCCCGCTGGAGCGTCCTCCGCAACGTGCTCCACTGGGTGGACTGACACCTCGGAAGGGTCGGGACAAGAACCGGAACCTCCTCAGCTCGGGATCACAGATCGGGGGACGCCTTGGGGTCGGGACGAGATCAACGGCGTTCACTCGGATTCGGGCGCCTTCTCCACGGCTCGGATCGGGGTCGGGCTGAGGTCCCGGGTCTCGATCTTCCTCCGCAGTGCGGAGTGCTCTAGGATCTTCGAATGGCGATTCGAGACGCACCTCTCCTGCGACCCGAAGTCGACGAACGCACGCCGCGCGATCGCTGGGGGCGGGAGAGACGCTCGCAAAGAGCTTCTCGATCTACTTCCGGTACCTCCTCCCCGTGACCCTGGCCACGGCGGCGCTCGTGGGGATCGCCCTGGTCATGGACCTCTTGGCCATCGCCCAGTTCGAGGGGGCTGCCGATCCGGTCGCCGCGTGGGTCGACGCGCCGGAGTCGCTCATCACGAATCTCAGCGGCGCGGTCGTGGGCTACTTCCTGCAGGGGATCTTCACGTTCATCGTCCTGCAGCACCTGCGGGGGAAGTCGCCCGGTGCGCTCGACGCGCTGGGCACGGGGCTGGCGCGCACGGTCCGGGCCATCCCGACCGCCCTGGCCGCCGCGTTCGTGATCGGCGGGCTCATGTTCCTCGGCAACTGGATCGGTGCGTTCGCGACGATTCCCGCGATCATCGTGGGATGTGGCTGGTTCGTTGCCGTGCCCGTAGCCGCCACCGAGGGTCTGGGCGTCATGGACGCGCTGGGCCGCAGCTGGGCGCCGACCAAGGGCAGCAAGGGGCGCATCCTCCTCGTCCAGTTCGTGTTCGGGATCCTCGGTTTCGGCCTCGCCTTCTTCCTCTTCTTCCGGATGATCGATGCGGGGGAGACGGCCACCTTCGAGGACCTGCGCCGGACGGTCCTCCTGATGCACGTCGTCACGCTGCCGACGATCAGTCTCATGGCCCTTGCCGCGCCGGTCTCCTACTATTTCCTGCGGACGGGCAAGGAAGGCATCGACGTCGAGGAGATCGCGTCGGTCTTCGATTGAGCGCGCCTCGAGCTTGTCACGGAGCTCGTCCCGGAGCTCGGCGCCACCGGACCGCCCCGCCCCTGCTCGACCCGCTCAGGCGCGGGAAACGCCGAAATGCGCGGCCGTCATCTCAGCTTGACGGCACCTGATGACCCCGAATGGTCAGGGTTCGGTCTTGCGCTTGAGGCGTACGAAGTTGGTGATGAACCGAAACGCGGACAGGTCGCGGACGCGCTTCACGGCATCGGCCTGGCGCGACCAGACGTGCGCTTCGGCCAGTTTGCGGAGCGTGGGGTAGTCCATCCCCATGTGGTCCATGGCGTACGCCATCCGGTCCTCGGCGGTGCGAAGTCCCGTCACCCGCTCCAGGCCCTGGAGGTCGAAGTGATTCGCCGAGTCGAGGATCACGCCGTGTCCGGCCGGGAACCAGCAGGCCAGGTTCCCGCAGCCCCAGTCCGTCGCGCACTCGGGGCTGTCGATGAGCACCTCGACGCGTTCGGGCTGGAGGACCTCGATCAGGTGCGAACCGTAGAGCACGTAGATCGGCCGGGTCCAGGGGCGGAAGACGCCTTCGAGGAAGGGACTGTCGAAGGGACACGGCTCCGCCCTCACGTTGTCGAGGACCTCGCCCTTGGTGCGGAACTTCCGGACGAGCCCGGGGTAGACCGGCTCGACCGTGTGGTGGAGTGCCCAGCACGAGCAGAAGAGGTAACCGCCCACGCGCACGAACCACTGGAGGCGCTCGATGTCGCTCTTCTGGACCTCCCCCGTGCAGTTGGAGACGAAGACCGCGAAGGAGTGGAGCTCCGCTTCGTCCACCGCGGCCGCCCGCGTGATGCGGACCGCGATCCCCAGGTCCTCCAGCAGCTTCTCGATGTGGTCGCCCCGGCTCTGGAGGACGACGATGTCCATGGAGGCGGAACCGACCGGATCGTAGACGTCCACCGGGTCCACGGCGTAGCCGCCCTTCTTCAGCTCCCGTGCGATCCTGGCCCGGTCCTCGAACTCGTACTTCGGACGGTTGTACTTCCACCACCCCTTCCACTCGTCGTAGTCGGGTGGGAGGAAGCTCTTCGTCATGCGCAGGAGGAACTCGTAGGCATTGCGGCTCACCGACGGGTCCCGGTCCTTCAGCGCCTCGATCACGTGCGAGACGGCTTCCTTCTTTCGCAGGGTTCCCAGGCCGACGACGGCCGCTCCCCGGATGCGCCAGTCCTTGGCGAACTTGCGGTCGAGACGCCGCGCGAGGGGTTCCACGGCGGAGACCGAGCGCGTCTTGCCGAGCGAGACCGCCGCGACGACGGCGACCGACCACGTCTCGTCCTCCAGCGCCTTCGTCAGGGCGGGCACCGGAGCTTCGAAGGGCTCCCCCTCCGGGCCGGACCGTCCGAGGAGCAGCGCCGCCTCCTCCCGGACGGATGCGTTCTCGTCCTTCGCCAGCCGCTCGACGACGCGGTCGAACGTGGCCGTGTCGTCGAGCCCGACGCGGCTCACCAGGACGCGTAGGGCCTGGAGCCGTACCCTCGGGTGCGCGTCGTCCAGGCAGGGAATCGCGCGCTCGACCGTGGCGGGCGTCCCGATGAGGCCGAGGGCCTGGACCGCGACCGCCCGCGCGCCCTCCCCCTTGTGCGAGAGGGCGTGCTCGAGGAGTCGCAGCGCGGTCTCGGAGGCGAGCTCGGGAGGAGGTGGGGGCTCGGGTTTCTCCGGTGTCTCGTCCTCGGGCGGCTCGTCCCCGTCGGCGCCTGCCGCCGGGTCTTCGTCAGCGGGCGGGACGGACGGGGCGGACGCTGGTGGGGGGCGGGCGGCGAGCCGTCCGAGAAGCCTCGCGACGCGCGCCGCCACGACGGGGTCGCGCGCTTCCACGAGCAAGCCCTCGATCGTGCCGACGGCCTCGGTCGTCGCGTCTCCCGGATCCACGAGGGGGAAGATCGCCTCGACGGCCGCGATCACGCGGCGCGCGACGACGTCGCGCGATTTCGGGTCCGCGAGCCGCGACAGGACCACGGGCAGGTACTCGGCGGAAGGCCGGGCTCGTACATGGTCGAGGGCGGCGCCGACGACCCGGAGGTCCTCGTCTCCGAGGAACCGCTCGAGGCGTCCGAGCTGCTCCTCGGGAGGAAACGCGCGCAGGGCGCCCGCCGCCGCAGCCCGTACGATCGCCTCCTTGGACTTGGCGGCCTTCTGGACGGCCTTGCGCAGCTGCTTGCCCGTGGGGTCCGCGCTCTCCCGCGCGAGCACCGCAAGGGCCTCGGCGGCCTGCTCGGCCTCGTCGCGCCGGAGGCCCTTCGAGAGGCGCTTCGCCGCCTCCTCGGGGTCCAGGCGCGCGAGCGAAGCCGCCGCGGCGAGTCGGACCCGGTGCACGCGTCCCTTCGTGGCGAGGTCCGCGAGAGGCTTCACCGCCTTCTCGCCCCCCCGTGTCGCCAGTGCTTCCGCCGCACGCTCGACGACCTCCCAGTCGGCGTCGCCGAGCGCGTCGAGGAGCAGGGCCTCGGCCTGCTCGCCGCCCCGGGTCCGCAGGGTCTCCACGGCCTTGAGCCGCTTCTCGACGTTCTTCGACCCCAGATCGCGCTCCGGGTTCGCGGGTTCCGCACCCGCGGGTGCTGGCAACGCGATCAGGGCGAGGGCCAGCAGGGCGGGGAGCCAAGGTCGCATGGCGCGCATCGTACGAGAACGACTGTCGGGTCGATACGCCGGTTCCTCGCCGTGCGACTTGCGGCGTTCGGACCGCGCCGCGCCGCTCTCACGGCGTGTAGCGGACGGTGTACGGCGCCCTGCGTCTTTTCCCGCACGAGTTGTTCAGGCGGCGGGTGATGCCGAAATGCGCGGAATTTCACCTGACCCCGAAGCGCTCCGAGCGTCAGTAGCCGCGGCCGCGGCGGTCCTTCCACCACGCGCGGTACTCCTCGAGATTGGGCTCGAAGTAGTGGAGCGAGCAGAGACGCGGCGGGTAGTTCCCCTCGCGGAGCCCCTCGATGAGGAAGAGCGCCTCGCGGCCCTCCGTGGAGGTCTCGCCCAGGGGCAGGTAGGAGCTGAGCGCCGAGCAGACGAGTGCAGCCGGCTCCTCGGATTCGATCCGCTGCATCAGGGCCTCGACGTCGTCGGCCGAGATCCAGTCGGCGGGCGGCGTCGTCGTCACGGAGTAGGCCGCGCCGGGGTGCTCCACGAGCAGGTCCAGGAACGCGATCGGATTCGTGTGCTCCCAGTCGATCTCGGCCGGCAGGGTGGAAGCGGTCTCCGCCTGCTCCTCGAGGCACCCGCAGGACGCGAAGAGGAGGGGCAGGGAGAGAACCAGGGCGAGGAGGGGGCGCACGAACACGGGTCTCCGCGAGGACGCGGGCTCAGGCGGCCCGCTTGCGACGGCGACGCCGCAAGCGAAAAACGATACCAAGAACGAGCAGAGTTCCCAGAACGCCGGCGCCGACCTGCGTCCAGGCGGCCATCAGCGTGGTCTTGCGGAGCAGGGACGAGTGCTCTTCGTTCGTCTCGGGGAGCATCCCGATCATCTCGGCGGTGTGGTGCAGGAGATCGATCGCGGCCGAGTTGTCGGGGATCTCCTGGTGACACGCGAGGCACACACCCTCCCGGTCCATGTGGGCGCGCTGTTCGTCGGTGAGGGGGCCCGAGAGGGAGAAGTGGTGGCCGACCGTCTGCGTCTGCTTGCCTTCCCGCGTCACGAACTGGGACCAGTCGCCGGCCAGGTTCGGAATCGCGCGCATCTGGGGCGAGGTCTTCGCCGGGATCGTGCGGCCGTCCCCGGTCTCGAGGTCCACGACGTGGTCCTTCGTGGGATCGTCGAAGTAGTCACCGCCGCCGATCCCGTAGCCGAGGGCCTTGGGGTTGCAGTGGCAGCTCTCGCAGGAGCGAGCCTTCTTCTGGACGGTGTGGGGGTGCAGCGGCGACATGTCGATGCCGCGCTGGCCCTCGGGGCCGGCACCCTCTACGTTCGGGATGAGGGCGATGTGGTTCTCGGCCGCCATCTTCCCGTCCTTGTTGATCACGGTGATCGACGTCTGGCAGCCGGGGACGATGGGGCTCACGCGGCCTTCGCCGTTACGGCCGAGTGCCGGATCCTCCCAGCGGAGGTAGGAGCGCGTCTCCTTGATCGAGCCGGAGATCTTGTTCTGCTCGCCGACCTCCGTGTGCTCTGCGGTGAGGCCGTCGCTGGTGTGCAGCGTACCCATCTGGACCCAGTCCTCGACCGTCTTGCCGCCGGAGTAGTCCACCTTGACGTGACAGCCGTAGCACTGCGGCGCCCAGGTCGCGTGGCACGCGTAGCACTCCATCTCCTCCATGTGCGACTCGACCTGCACCATGGCGACCCGGGCCTCGAAGGAGAGGGTGTTCTGCTGCGTCATGAGCTTGAGCGGCGACAGCTCGGTCACGGCGCCGGACGCGAGGTGCACCTGGATCTTTTCACCCCGGCGCACCACGTTGCCGAACGGATTGCCGCGTGCGGACAGCAGATAGCCCTCGCCGGCGGGCGGGTAGTCGCCCTTGGCCATGAATTCGGGGAGGGTCTGGGCGGTCCCCCGCGCGTCGCCGGTCTTCTCCTCGAGCGCGTATTCGTCCATGTAGCCGAGCGGAAGTTCCCACGGGTAGGCCTTCGGCGTGCCGTGGCAGTCCGCGCACTCGATCTCCACCGCGCCGGCGATCGACCCGCAGAGCTTTCCCGAGGAGTGCACGTCGAGCGTCGTGTGGCAATCCTGGCAGAGGAAGCCCTTCGACTTGTGGAGGTCCTCGTGGAGCTTCATGTAGTGCTTGCCGTGCAGCTTCTGCTGCGGTCCGCCGTCCTCCGTCCAGGGTGACGCGTAGGGCGTCTCCATCAGGCCCTGGAACGACACGCCGATGCGGCGTCCGCGGTTGTGGCAGGTCGTGCAGGTCTCGACGGGGATGCCGGTCCACGAGACGTCCCCCGCGGTCACCGGCGCCCCGACGCCCGCTTGCAGGGAGTGGACGAGCGGCCGTCCGGCATCGGCGCCCTGCAGGGCCTCGTCGTCGCCCTCGTACATGCCCGCGTTGCCGTAGGGCATGTGGCACGCGCTGCAGCCCATGCCCCGGAAGTCGCCGTAGCGCTGCTTGCCCTGCACGCCGAGGTGGCAGCGCTGGCACTCGCCGCGGATGTAGGTGAAGGCCGCCTGCGACGGGTCGTCCAGGACGTCCTGCCCGCCGTCCGGGGCGGGGGGAACCTGGGTCATCTGGTGGACGAAGACGAGCGGCTCCTTGCCGGCGAGTTCGTCCATGTACGCGCGGTAGGCGTCCGTCCCCACGACGTCGTCGCCTGCGAGCGTCTCGACGTCGTAGTTGGCCCACCTGTGGCGGTAGGCCTCCTCGCCTCCCTCCGTGTGGACCCCGAAGCCCCAGACCGTGCCCTGGATCTTCCCGGCCTCCGTCATCATGAGGCTCTGCCACTGGGTCTTCACCTCCCACTCGTGGCAGGGGCCGCAGGAGTTTTCGTTCACCCAGGGGCTGCCCGGATCGGGGTAGAAGTCCTTGGGGCCGGGGTGCGTCTCGAAGTACGAGGGCGTACCCGTGTGCGCCTGCTCCGTGAGCGCCACGTACGTGTCCGTGCCCTTCGCCACGTCGTCCGGCCGGCGGGTCTCGGCGTCGCCGCCGTGACAGACGACGCAGCGGTTGTTCGTGCCGCTCGTCTCGGCGACCTTCACGATCGCCTGGAACATGCCGGAGGAGGAGCAGCGGATCATCTCGATGCCGGTGTGGCAGGAGAGGCACGCGTTCTCGGCTGCGTGCGGGTCCACCGCCTCCCGGCAGGGCTCCTGCTTCGCAGCCAGGATCGTCTCTCCGGCGTCGCCTTCGACCACGGTCGGTTGACCGCAACCGGCGAGCACGAGAAGCACCGCAAGTCCGAGAGTTGTCCGCATGTCCGTCCTCCGCGGCGGATGCTAGACCCGCGACGAGGGGGCGAGGCGTGCGTATCAGGGAGTGGGCAGGAGGAGGATCTCCTCGCGGGCGTGGAGCGAGCCCGGGACCAGGATCCCGCAGGGAACGGGCACCGACTCCCACACTTCCGTCATCTCCTCGAAGAGGCGCCGGCGCTCTTCGAGCGGGGTCCCGGGGTTCCGCATCCGTTCGTAGCCCTCGTGGGTGGAGTCCTTCGTGGCGTAGGACTCGGGGGTGTGGACCTGGAGCTCCCAGGGGAATCCGGCGACCGTGGTGATCAGGCAGTTGGTACCGGAGTACGAATCGCCGCAGGGCCAGTAGTTCTTCACCTTCCGGATCCCGTACCCCAACCTCTCGAGGGCCTCGAGTGCGCCGCGGATCGCGGCCTCGTGGCGTCCCGGGGGGGCGTCGGGGACGATCATCGTGTAGCGCAGCGCGTCGTAGATCTCGATGTCCTCGAGCGGCGTCGCCGGGCTCTGCGCGTGGAGCCGCTCGAGCTTGGAGACCGTGGAAGCGAGGCTCTTGAGCTTGTGCTCGAGCCCGCCGAGCGTCGCGCTCTCGGCCTGCGCGATGGCCTGCAGGCGACCGGTGACCTCGGGCTCGGCCGCGTGGGCGCGCCGGATCCAGCCGACGGCCACCCGCTGCTCGGCGGTGAGCGTCGACCCGGCGGGGGTAACGGGGGCTGTGGAGGTGACGGGTGCCCGGCGGCATGCGCCGTACGGGCGGCAACAGCCGCCGAGTACGAGCCCGAACGCGAGTGCGGGTGCGAGCAGGCAGCAGCCCGCCCGCCGAGCGTGGTCCTTCGACATCGCGGCGCTCCCGGATGGACCCGCGTTCTACCCCAGCACGACGGCCAGGGCGAGCATCGCGGCGAGGAGCGCGTTCGTGGCGAGGTTCCACGCGACGTTGCCGCCCAGCGCGGGGATCGGTACGCGTGCGTCGGGTCGCTGAAGTGCCCAGCGCAGGCCGGACAGCGTCAGCAGCGTCGCCGCGCACGCGATCAGCGCGAGAGCCGGAAGCGCGCCGCGCAGGACGCCCACGACGATCGACGTCGGCACGAGGAGGACGGACACCGCCCACACCCGCGCCGCACCGCGGCGTCCGAGCAGGAGCACCAGGTTCCGGCGGCCTCCCTTGCGGTCCGCCGCTTCGTCGGGGAACTCGTTGAGGAGCAGCAGGTTGAAGGTCATGAGAAAGGCGGGAACCGAGACTGCGGCCGCCGCCTCGCCGAGCGTGCCGTCCTGCACGAGCGCGGCACCCAGCACGGGCAGCGCGCCGAGGCCCAGCCCGGCCAGGACCTCGCCCAGGCCCATCCGGGCGAGCAGGTGCGTGTAGGCGAGGATCGCGACCAGCCCGGCGACCAGGATGGGCAGAACCTCCGTCCCGATCACTACGAGGAAGTACACGCCCACGGCGACCGCCACCGCCACCATGGCGAAGACCCAGGCGTACGCGGCACGGACGCTGAGGTCGCCTGCCGGCAGCGTTCCGCTGCCGCCGCTGAACGGCGTGCGCTCCGTCTCGAGGTCGATGCCGGTCTGCAGGTCGCTCACCTCGTTGAGCGCGTTGACGGCCGCGTGCGCGGCGAGGAGGCCGACCAAGGCGAGGAGGGTGTGGGTCCAGGAGAAGCTACCGTCGTAGGCCGCCGCCGCCGCACCGGAGGCGATCAGGACCACCGGGAGCAGGAGGAACGGAACGCGGGAGATGCCCGCGATCGCCTTGAGCTTCGAACTCATGACCCTCCTCGCTCGCCGAGCACCGCCTCCAGCGCATGGAGGCAGTGCCGGACGTTTCGCACCGCGCTGGCGTATCCCATGAGACCGATTCGCCAGACCTGCCCCGCGTATGCGCCGAGGCCGGCGCCGATCTCGAGGTCGTGCTCGTCCAGCAGACGGCGTCGCGTCGCGACGTCGTCGACGCCCTCCGGGATCGTCACGGCGTTGAGCTGCGGGAGACGGGCCTCCTCCCGGACCACGAAGGGGAGCCCCAACCGCTCCAGCCCCTTGCGAAGCAGCGTGTGATTGCGCGCGTGGCGAGCCCACGCGTTCTCGATCCCCTCGTTGTCCAGCAGGCGCAAGGCCTCGTGCAGCCCGTAGAGCGCGTTGACCGGTGCCGTGTGGTGGTAGGTGCGGCCGCCGTCGCCGTCCCAGTAGCCCAGCAGCAGGTTCAGGTCGAGGAACCAGCTCTGCGGCTTCGACCGGCGACCGCGTACGCGTTCGACGGCGGCGGGGCCGAAGGTCAGCGGCGCGAGGCCGGGCGGGCACGACAGGCATTTCTGGGACCCGGCGTACACGGCGTCGAGTCCCCACGCGTCAGTCTCGAGAGGGGTTCCGCCGAGCGAGGTCACGGCGTCGACGACGACCAGCGCGTCGTGGGCGTGCGCGATCTCCGCCAGGGTCCGCGCGTCGGAGAGTACGCCCGTCGACGTCTCCGCCTGCACGAAGGCGACCGTCCGTGCCCCGGGGTGCGCTCTCAGGGCGTCCTCGAGCTTGTTCGGATCGACCGGGTCGCCCCACGCGTCGTCGACGAGGATCGGCGTGGCGCCGACCCGTTCCGCGTTTGCCCGCATGCGGTCGCCGAACACGCCGTTGCGGCAGACGACGACCTCGTCCCCCGGCTCCAGGAGGTTCACGAAGCACGCCTCCATCCCGGCGGAGCCGGGCGCGGAGATCGGGAGCGTGACGGGGTTCTCCGTCCGAAAGGCGCTCCTCAGCAGCGCCTTCAACTCCTCCATCAGCGCCACGAACGCCGGATCGAGGTGGCCGATGGTGGGGCGCGCCATGGCCTCCAGGACGCGCGGGTCCACGTCGGACGGACCCGGACCCATCAGCGTCCTGCGTGGCGGATGAAAGGACGGGATCCTCATGCGCCCGATGGTAGCACCTCGGGGTCAGGCAATAATCCGCGCTTTTCACGCCGCTCAGCCGCGCATGCCGATTCGTGCCGGAGGGTGATCCACTGCGAAGCGGCGTGTCGATGCGGCCGAGGACGTGCCAGGCCGTGCGCGTGTCGTCTTGGCGACCCCTGCCCCGGCGGTCAGCGCTCTTGCGGCGTCGCGACGCCGAGGTGCTCGAAGAAGAACGCGGCGAACTCGTCGATCGGCGCATGGCCCTTGACGTCCTCCCGCAGCCGCAGGGTGCAGGCCACGCCGAGAGCCTGCGCCCTCTCGTTCAGGTAGAACCCGAAGATGGGGTGGTGGATGTGCTGTGTGCCGGCGCTGTCGGGCGGCAGCGGCTGATTTGCCTGCGGGTAGAAGAGGTAGACGGGCGGGTCGTCCGCCGTGAGGTGCGTGATGGGGGAGGCCTCTTCGTAGAGCGGGAAGAAGCGCGGGTCGTCCACGTCTTCCGGACCGTCCATGCCGTAGAAGGGGACGAACACGGGGTGGAGCTTCTTCGAGTCGAAGAGCTCGCGAATGACTCGCGGGTCGTACGACGACTGTCCCGCGTAGACCACGGCGCACTTCAGCCGCGTCGATTCCCGGGAGACGGGATCCTTGGAGCTCGGATCGGCCAGGTCGTCGTGGAACGCGAGCCAGAGCGAGATGCCCGCGCCCGCCGACCCGCCCGTCGCGCCGACACGGGCCCGGTCGAGGCCGTACGTCTGCGCGTGGCAGCGCAGGAACTGCACGGCGCGCGCCGCGTCGTGCATCGGGGCCGGGAAGGGGGCCGTGTCGGTGAGCCGGTAGTTCGCGGACGCGACGGAGACGCCGCCCTCCAGGAGGCGGGCGAGCAGCCCGGCGTCGAGGCTCCGCTTGTCGCCGCCGCGGAACCCGCCGCCGTGGAAGTAGACGACGAACGGGGTCGTCGATTCGGACGGGGCGAGCCAGAGATCGACGACGCCTCGTTCGTGCGGGCCGTACTTCAGGTTCGCGTGCGTGGGCTGCGGGAGGCGGCCTCGCCTCTTCCGCGTCCGCGCTCGAGCGCGGTAGCGGCGGTCCTCCTGCGGGTCGACGAAGCCGTCGGCGTTGGCGTCGACCTCGCGGAAGTACCGGTCCAGGAAGGCGGGCCACTCCGTTCGCGACAGGCGGCCGTCCCCGTCCGCGTCGTACTGGCCGAAGAAGCGTTCCGTCACGTCTCCCTGCTCCTCCGCCCGGGCGAGGGGCGCGGGTAGGAGCACGCCGAGGACGAGAGCGGCAAGGAGCGGAGCGGGTGTGCGCACGAGTGAGCCTCCGGGCCATCGTACGGCCCGCCCTCTCCAACCCGTCCGGCCGCCTCGGGTTTCTCGTCCGCTTCCACCTCCGGGCGGCTGACACCGCACGGCCGGAGGCGAGGAACGCGGTAGTCGGCACCGCCGCCCGGCGCGGGCAGGCGCACCGGCGAAACCCACGTCGATCTGCCGGGCGCCGATCTCGTGCACCCCCGGGGCCTCGTGTCCACCTTGCGAGGGCCCCACGAGGCGGGCGAGGCGAGGCGCTCGTGCCCGGGGACGGCGCATGCGGACGCCGCAGAGGGCGCGGCGCTCCGGCGCCGACCGCCGGGTCCCGAAACCGCCTCGGACGCCTTGCCGGCCGCTCTCGCCGAGGGGCCGGCGAAGGCGTCCTCGCTCGATCCCAAAGGTTGGTAGATTCCACCGCCCTCGGATGCGTGCCCGGAGACTTCCATGCGACCTCGCGACCTCACCTTCGAGTATCTCCGACAGCAGATCGTGGGGATCGATTCGTCGTTCGACACACCGTTCGGCAAGCGCCTGATGGTGTATTGCGACTACACGGCGTCGGGCCGTTGCCTGGCCTTCGTCGAGCGGTATCTCCAGGGGCTCCAGCGGATCTACGCGAACACCCACACGGAGGACGACCGCACGGGCCGGAGCATGACGCAGCTGCTGAACGAGGCGGAGAGCACGATCAAGCACGCCGTCAACGCGGGGCCAGACGGCCGCCTCATCGCGTGCGGAACCGGCGCCACGGGCGCCATCGACAAGCTCCAGCAGATCCTGGGCGTCGCCATCCCGCCGGTAACGCGAGACAACGTCCGGAAGGACATCCGGGCGTACTGCGGCGACGAACAGCTGGAGGTCTTCGAGAAGTTGCAGCGGGAGCGGCAGGCCGTCGTGTTCGTCGGTCCCTACGAGCACCACTCGAACGAGGTCTCCTGGCGGCAGGGGCTGGCGACGGTGGTGGAGGTGCGCATGGCGGACGACGGAGCCGTCGACCTCGCACACCTGGAGGCGCTGCTGCAGGATCCGCACTACCGGGGCCGGCTCCGCATCGGTTCCTTCTCCGCGGCATCGAACGTAACGGGCATGCGGTCTCCCGTTCCCGAGATCGCGCGGCTGCTTCACCGCCACGACGCCCTGGCCTGCTTCGACTACGCGGCGAGCGCTCCGTACGTCGAGATCGACATGAACCCCCAAGACCCGGAAGCCTCGCTGGACGCCGTGTTCATCTCGCCGCACAAGTTCCTGGGGGGGCCGGGCTCCAGCGGCGTCCTCGTGTTCAACGAGCGCCTGTACCGGAAGGACCTGCCGCCGAGCGTCGGGGGCGGCGGTACCGTCGAGTACGTCAGCCCGACCGACCAGGATTTCGTCGAGGACGTCGAGGAGCGGGAGAAGGCGGGGACGCCCGGCGTGCTGCAGACGCTGAAGGCCGCGCTCGCGTTCGAGGTCAAGCGGGCCGTCTCGCCGGAGCGCATCGGGGCCCGCGAGGCCGAGCTCCTCGCGCGCGCCTTGAAGCGGTGGGAGGAAAACGACCGCATCGAGATCCTGGGGAACGCGGACCCCGATCGGCGCGTCGCGATCGTCTCGTTCAACGTGCGGGACCCGTCGGGTCTTTATCTCCACCCCAAGCTCG
>JAUXCH010000861.1 GCA_030618975.1 Planctomycetia bacterium | reverse complement strand
GAAAGACCACGAAATAGGCGAACGCCATGCCCAGATAGAAGAGCAGGGTGCTGGAGACCAGCAGGGGCATCACGAAGGTCCCCGTGTTTCTGAAGCAGGGCGTGAACCACCTCTTCGCCGCCAGCTTCCGCGGGAAGTTCCGCGTGCGACTCGAGAAGCCGAAGAAGCCGGTCTTCCTCGCACCGTGGGACGCCACGCTGCCCGACCTCGTCACCGGCGGCGGGGTGTGGAGCGAGGGACGCCGCGTGGCCGGCATCCTGGTCGTCAACGCGAGCGACGAGCCCGTTTCCGGGCTCTTCCCGGAAGCTCGGATCGTCCGGGGCGACCAGGTGCGTCACCCCGACGTCCAGGTCTGGCAGGAGCTCACGACCTTGCCGCCGGGGGGCACGCTCAAGATCGCCGTGCGGCTCCCGGACGACCCGTACGTATTGGAGGGCGAGGAGCCGCGCCTGGAGGTCGATCTCCGCCGGAAAGGCGAGGGCCTCGTGGACCGGGCCTCGTGGCCGCTTCGCGTTCGCGCGGCCGACGACGTCCACCGCCGCACGTTCCTCTCGATGATCGACGAATCCGCGCAGTTCTACGGGGTTCGGCCCGCCCGGGGCGAGCTGCCCGAGGGCCGCGAGATGGGCCTCGTCCTGTCACTCCACGGAGCCAGCGTGGACGCCTTCAACCAGGCCCGGTCGTACTCGGCCCGCCCGGACTTCCACGTGGTCGCGCCCACGAACCGCCGGCCCTTCGGCTTCGACTGGCAGGACTGGGGCCGGAGGGACGCCTACGAGGTGCTCGAGCGGGCCGTGGGGCAAACGGGGGTCTCGGCCCTGAACGTCCACGTGACCGGCCACTCCATGGGCGGCCACGGCGCCTGGCACCTGGCCGTCAACGACCCCGACGGGTTCGCCTCCGCCGCCCCGAGCGCCGGCTGGATCTCGTTCGACACGTACGGTCGACGGCCCGCGGGAGCGCTGACGGCGCTCTGGCGTGCGGCCGACCGCGCCTCCCTGACCCTCGAACTCCTCCCGAACCTGACAGACATGCCGCTCTACGTGCTGCACGGCACGCAGGACGACAACGTGCCGCCCGGCGAGTCGAAGAGGATGCAGAAGGCGCTGAAGGACATCGCTGAGGACGCCACCTTCCACTTCGAGGCGGGCCAGGGCCACTGGTGGAACGGGGACGCCGCGCCGGGCACCGACTGCGTCGACTGGCCGCCGTTCTTCGAGATGTTTCGGCGCAGCCGGATCCCGGTAGCACCGGACGCGGTCGACGTCATCTTCGCCGACCTGACGGTCGACGCCGTCCACCACTGGATCCACGTGGAGCAGCCGATGGAGTACGGCTCGCCCTGCCGCGTGCAGGCGCACCGCAGCCCGTCGGACACCGTCGTGATCGAGACGACGAACGTGCGCTACTTCGTGCTCGACCCTCCGAAGAGCTGGGGCCGACCCACGGTGCGCGTCGACGGCCAGGTGTTCGACCCGTCCGCCGAGCCCGCCGGCCCCGCGGCCTTCGTGTGCGAGAGCGGCACGTGGGCCCGCGCGCCGGTCGACTGCCCACCCGGCCAGAAGCACTCCGCGTGCATGGGCCCCTTCAAGCGTGCGTTCGACGATGCATTCGTTCTCGTGTACGGGACGCAGGGCGACGACGCCGAGGACGCCGCGCTTCTCGGGCGCGCCCGGTTCGACGCGGAGCGCTGGCGGTACCGTGCCAACGGGTGCGCCCCCTGCATCTCCGACGTGGAACTACTGGCCGCGGGGGCCGATTCGGGGCGGAACGTGATCCTCTACGGCAATGCCGGTACGAACGCCGCCTGGTCCGCCGTGTTCCCCGCGACCTGCCCGATCGAGCCGCGCCGCGGCAAGGTGCGGATCGGCAAGCGGACCTGGGAAGGCGACGACTACGGCCTCCTCTTCACGTATCCCCAGAAGGGCCTGCCCGACACCCTCGCGGCGGCGGTCGCCGACACGGGCATCCTCGGGTGCCGTCTCACGCTGCGGCCCGCCTACTTCACGAGCGGCGTCGGCATCCCCGACTTCGTCCTCTTCGACGAGGAAGTGCTCACGCGCGGCGACGAAGGAGTCCGCCTCGCCGGATTCTTCGACCCCACGTGGAACCTGGCCGACTGACCCCGCTCAGTTCTCCTCGGGGATCGCGTACCAGGGCGCGAACTCGCTCCGCACGAAAGTCATGTCCTCGCCTTGCGTGCCCGTGAGCGAGAGCGTGTCGCCCTCCAGGACGTAGCGCAGGGAGCGCGTCGGTTGTTGGTCCTCCCCCAGCAGCGCGATCTCTCCT
>JAUXCH010000876.1 GCA_030618975.1 Planctomycetia bacterium | reverse complement strand
GCCTGGAGGCGTGCGCCCATGGGGCAATCCTACGCCTGCTCCGCGCGCCTCGCCGCCAACGCGTCGATCCCTTCCGCGCACCAGCCCAGCGACAGCCACGGACACGTGCCGCAGAGCCCCTGCAGGTCCGAGCCGCGCACCGCCGCCGCGATCCGCCGGGTCACCGCCCCCCAGGAGCGGATCTCCCCCTCCTCGCACCCGAGCCGGCGGAGCACCTCGACGTCCTGCGCGCGCACCTGGGCCTCGTGGCCCCGCCCGCCGAGGGTGCACCCTCCGTCCGCCAGGTGGGGACAGGCCTCGCAGAGCGTGTCCGGCGCGGCCCGCAGCAGGATCTCCCGCGCCGGGTCGTCCTCCAAGCGGTCGCGCACCTCGCGCATGTGCTCGATGAACGCCTCGGAGTAGCCCTCGCCCCGGAATCCGTGGAGGCAGAGGACGTTGTGGGCGCGCAGGGGAAGCGGGGCGTCGGGCACCCGGGGAGTCTAGAAGCGATCGCCCGACGCGTCTCCGGGCGGCGTCCGCACTGTCCCGAGGGAAGGACACCCCGAGCGGCCCCGCGGGCTCTATGTAGCTGCAAGTCCTTCCAGCAGAGCGTCTTGTGGCTTTGCGGCCCGCGCGGCACGCGGCTTGTCTTGTCCCTCCCGTCCGGTGCAACTCGAACCCAGGAGTTGGTCATGATCCTCCGCCACGCCCTCCTTCCTCTCGCCGTCGTCCTGGCCTTGGGGCTCGCCTCCGCGGACCTGGCCCAGGCCGCTTCCGTCCCCGTCCCGGCGCCGTCCTCGGCGATCTCGTTCGGGGGCGTCCACGTCGGGGTCGGCGTGGTCGTGCCGGTCGGCCCCGTCTATCGCCCGATCCACCGCGTCCGCCCCGTCCACCGTGTCCGCCCGATCCACCGCGTGCGTCCGCACGGGCAGTGGGTCGTGCAGAGGGAGCGCGTGTGGGTCCCCGGCGAGCTCGTCGGGTACGACCGGTTCGGCCGCCCGATCGTCACGGAGGGCTTCTGGACCGTCGAGCGCACGCGCGTCTGGGTGCCCGTCCGGCGCCGCATGATCCGACCGGCGCCCCGTGGCTACGTGGCGATGGGCATGAGATTCCACTAGCGTCGCTGTTCTCACTCTCTCCGACGCGGCTCCTGCGGGAGCCCGGGGGGCCCGGCCCATGCGGTCGGGCCCCCCTTTTTCGTAGCGTGCCTTCGGCGAACCTTCAGGACGACCGAGCCCTGGATCTCGTCAGCGGCGATCGACCGCAGGCCCTCGTTGGCCGCGTCGAAGTCGAAGAGGGTCGTCTCGGTCTGGATGACCCCCTCGCCCGCGAGCTCGCGGTGCTTCTCGTCACGGGTGATCACGCACACCCGGCAGCCCATGGCGCGCGCCGCCTCCTCACCCGAGAGCCAGGAGGGGATCGGATGGGCGAAGACCTCGGGCACCTTCACCCGCTCCGCGTACCCGCCGTTCACGTGGTAGCCGGTGAAACGCGCGTCGCGGCGGAGGTTCTCGTTTCCGCGGAAGCACCCTCCACACGCGGCGCAAGGGGAGGGGCTTCCGCGGCCGGAGGGCACAAGCTACACTTTCCTAGACGACTCGTGGCCCACGCGCGGAAGGGCGAGTTCGTTTGCCGCAGCGGCACCTTTGCCCCATGGGGATGAGGGCGTGTCCTCACCCTCGGACGAGGGAGCGCGACATGTTCTTTCTGTGTCACTCGGGGGAAGACAAGAAAGCCGCGCGGGCGGTGGCGTCCGGACTCTCTGACGCCGGGGCCCAGATCTGGTGCGCCGCTCTCGACGCGGCGATTCCTCCAGGCAAGAGGTGGATCTCGCGTGTCGTAGACGCCTTCGAGGCATCGACCGCGTTCTTGATCCTGGTACCCCGCTGCGGCGTGAACAAGTGGGTGGAAGCCGAACTGAACTGCGCCCTCATCCGTCAGTCGCGGGAGAAGGACTATCCCGTCGTCCCGCTCCTCCCCCCGGCCATCACGCTGGAGGATCTGCCGATCTTCCTGCAGGCCTTTCAGTGCGTTCCGCTCCCGGAGGGGTTCTCCGGCGCTGGGCCGGAATACTACCGACAACTCGCCAGTGATCTGGGTGCCCACGACGGTCTCGTCGTGGCGGATCCGGATGCCGAGCCCTTCCCTGGCCTCGAGTTCTTCGGAGAGGACCGCGTACGCTACTACTTC
Source organism: Planctomycetia bacterium (assembly GCA_030618975.1). GTDB lineage: Bacteria > Planctomycetota > PLA2 > PLA2 > JAEUHO01 > JAUXCH01. The sequence continues at coordinate 62 of JAUXCH010000876.1, read as the reverse complement.
GGGCGCGACGAGGAGATCCGGGCGGCGATGGGCATGCTCGGCCGGAGCGACTCAGGCTACCG
>JAUXCH010000496.1 GCA_030618975.1 Planctomycetia bacterium | reverse complement strand
GCGCTGACGCGCGCGGCGTACCGGGAGGGCGGTCAGTGCAGCCGGATCGCGCCCGCCGTCGCGGGCGAGATCGGTTGCGTGGGCGTGAGACCGTGCTCCTGGAGCAGCCAGGCGAGCACGCACGCGACGTCGGGCGGCGGCAGGCGCGTGCCGCGATAGGGCATGTTGTCCTTGATGAACATGCCCAGTTCCATCGCCGTCTGGAATCTCCCGGTCCGAATGCGACGTCCCGGCGGCGGGGAGAGCGGGAGCGTACCGGCGCCGATCAGGGCGGGCGCGCGCGCCGATCCCTCGCCGCGGGACCCGTGACACGCGGTGCAGTTCCGCGCGAAGAGCGCCCTCCCGCGGTCGATCTGCGCCTGCACGGCGGGCGGCGCCGTCGGCCGCGCGGCGATCGGCGCCACCGCCGGCCGGGCGGCGATCGGCGCCGGCGTCGGGGCGCCCGACGAGCCGCTGAGCGGATGCGACGCAGGCCGATCTCCGTGGCAGGCGGCGAGCCCCAGGACCAGGAGAGCGATCACGCACCCGAGGACGCGCGGAATGGACATGCTTCGACTCCCGGGAACCGGCGACCTCGCCGATGAGCGGCAATCACAACGCCCCGCAGCCGAAACTGCAAGGGCGCGGACGACTCGGCAACTCCGGGCGCCTCAGGCGTCCAGCTGCCAGGCGAGAAACGTGACCAGTTCGGCCGCGTCCTCGATCTGCTGTCGGGCCGGCGTGCCCCCGGAGTGTCCCTGGTCGGTGTGATAGCGGATCATCACCGGCCGCTCGAGCGTGCTCTTCGTCTGGAGCAAGGCCGTCATCTTCCGTGCGTGGAGCGGATCCACGCGGGTATCGCCGTCACCCGTCACGAACAGCGTGGCCGGATAGTCCGTGCCCTCGGCGACGCGGTGGTAGGGCGAGTAGGCGTGCAGCCACCCGAAGTGCTCGGGTTCCGTAGCGGAGCCGTACTCCGGGACCCAGTACTTCGCCACCAGGAACCGGTCGTAGCGGACCATGTCGAGCAGCGGATAGGTGCAGACCACCGCCTGGTAGAGGTCGGGACGTTGGGTCATCGCGGCGCCGACCAGCAGGCCGCCGTTGCTGCCTCCGAAGATCGCGAGCTTGTCCGGCGACGTGTAGCCCCGTTCGATCAACGCCTCACTGGCCGCGAAGAAGTCGTCGAAGGTGTTCTGCTTGCGTTCGCGCATGCCCGCGTGATGCCAGGCCTCGCCGAACTCGCCTCCGCCACGGAGGTTCGCGACCGCGTACACGCCGCCCAGATCCGCCCAGACGAGAGCCAGCATCGAGAACATCGGCGAGAGGCTGGTGCGGAATCCGCCGTATCCCGTCAGGACCGTGGGCCGCCGTCCGTCCCGCTCGAGCCCCTTCCGGTGCACGAGGAACATCGGCACCTCGGTGCCGTCCTTCGACGGGAAGCGAACCTGCTCCACCTCGATGTCGCCCGTGTCGAAGGGTACGTCCGGCCGGAACCAGACCTCGCGAGCACCGGTTGCCAGGTCCACGTGGAACACCGTGTTCGGCACGTGAAACGACCCGAAACCGAGGTAGACGTCGTCCGACGTCCACGTCCCCCGAATCGAAGCCACGGTACCGATGTCCTCGAGCTCGATCTCGCCGAGGTCCTCTCCCGATGCGCCGAACACACCCACGCGGCTCTGCACGTTCTCCAGTCGATGCACGAGGAGACGGCCGCCCGCGTAGGTGACGTCTTCGATCACGGCGTCATCGCGTTCCGGAACGACCTCGGCCCACCCGGCTCGATCCGGATCCGCCGCGTCCACGGCGAGCACGCGGCCGTTCGGCGCCTCGTAGTTGGTGGTGATGTAGAGACGTCCGTCCAGGACCTGGCCGTGAAAGGTCGCCTCGAGATCGGTCGTGACGGGCACGGGCTCCCCGTCGGCCTCCAGGTCCAGGACCCAGAGCTCCGTCTTCCTGCCCGCCGAACCTTCGAGCACGTGGATCGTGAGGAACCGGTCCTGGTTCCCGGCGACGGCGTAGAGGATCTTGTCGGAGCCGTACCCCTCGCCGAACAGGAGCCGCTCGCCCTCCTCCCCCAGGGTGCGGAGGTAGGTGCGAGGTCCGTCCTCGTCGAGGCGCGTGAAGACGAAGCGACGCCCGTCGTGCAGCAGCTGCACGCCGTAGTAGTTCGCCAGGGACAGCTCGTCCGGCAGGTCCGAGCCGGTCTCGACCTCCCGGAAGCGGACGACGATCTCGTCCCTGCCGCCCTCGCGTACGGCGTAGGCGATGCGGGAGCCGTCGTGCGCCACGTGCAGGAGCTCGACGGTGGCCGATTCGTCGGACGCGAGCTCCGAGGGGTCGACCAGGACGCGCTCGTCCCCGTGCGCCCCGTCGCGAAGGCAGATCCGCGGCTGGTCCTCCGCCGCCAGGCGGCGCGGGTAGAAGACCCGGCCTCCCCGTGCGATCGGCACGCCACGGCTGTCCACTCGGATCAACCGGCCGAACGTCTCCAGGAGCTCCTGGCGCCGCGGACGGCTGTCGAGCAGCGCGTCCGTGTAGCGGTTCTGGCTCTCGATCCAGGCCCGGGTGTCGGGGCTCTCCTGCTCCTCCAACCACTGATAGTCGTCCACGATCGTCGTGCCGTGCCAGTCCTCCTCGACGGGCCGCGCCGGAGTCGGGGGAGGCGGAGGGAAGGGCTCGCGGGTCGAGGACGTCATGGCGTGATCCCGGGTCTCGGAGAAGGCAGCCCAGGACACCGCAGGAGGCGGGGACGCGCAAGTCGAACCGACGGATCGACACCCAGTACGAATGTCGGATCGACACCCGGTACGAATGTTCGGCATTCGAGTTCCCAATGTGCTCCCCGGGACGGCCTCCTTTTGCAGGCTTTGGACAGTGGCCCCGTCCTCCGTCCCTACGCTTGGCGCCTGGAGGCCGACATGATCCGACGCACCGCCGCCCTGGCCCTGCTCCTCGCCCTCGGGTTCGCCGCGACGGCGCCCGCCCTGCTCCGCGCCGAGGAGGAGGCACCTCGGCCCCCGGCGCCGCCGCCGGTCCGGCCGCCCTCCGCCGACCACTCGGGCAACCGAGAGAGCAACACGTGGATCGAGCTGCCCGGCGGCACCCGCGTCGCCGTCGGCAAGGGTGTCGAGTGGCAGGGCGTGCGCGTCCACCTGGCCCTCACGTGGCACCTCGTCGCCGTGGACGTGGAGACGGGCAAGGTGCTCTGGCACCGGAACACCAGCGCGTTCTGGAACGAGATCGGCTTCCGGGAGGTCGAGACGAAGGACGGCGCGAAGGTCCAGGCCGTGGAGCTGGGGCCAGGGCGCCGCGCCCGCCGGGGCAAGGACCTGCGGCAGTATCACGATCTCCGGACGGGCGAGAAGCTCGAGGTGCCGGGCGGTCCCGGCGCGCCGTCGGGAGATCTCTTCCTACCCCGGAAGGCGTGGGACGGCGACCAGTCCCACGTCGCCGAGAGCTTCGGCCTCCTGGTGACGTCCAAAGAGGTCTGGACGCAGGTCCGCGAACGGCTCTGGGGCGCGGACTCGAAGAACGCCACGGACGAGATCGACTTCGAGAAGGAGGTCGTGCTCGTCCTCTCCAGCGGAAACAGCTGGAACTGCGACGGCATCACTTGCGCCGCCTGCTGGGAGGACGAGAAACGCATCCTCGTCCGGACCGGTCGAAAGACGTACCAGACGATGAACGGCGGGAACAAGACCCGTCCCTGGGGCGCCTTCGTCCTGCCGCGGCGCGAGGGGAGCGTCTACGTCGCCGAACGCGCCGCCCAGAACCTCATCGGCGGCCCCGCGCTCTGGAAGGAGCTGTGGCGAACGGACCGTCTACCGAAGGACGAAGAAGCGCTGAAGGACCTGCCGCCCCGAAGCGACGAGCCGCACGAAGGCTGGGACCGCTGAACCGCAGGATCGACACCCGGTACCACTTCCTGGCGCATTGGGATGCCCAACGAACTTCAGCGTTTGGGATTCGGGGCCATCACGACGAGCAGTCGCAGGTTCTCCGCACCGTCGTTCGTCGCGCCGTGCGGCATGCCCGCGGGGCAGAAGACCAGGTGGCCGGAACGGACGCGATGTTCCTCGTCACCGGCCTGGATGCGACCTGCGCCGGAGAGCACCAGGTAGGTCTTGTCCTCGGTGGCGTGCGTGTGGAGCTTCGCCGTCTGGCCGGGCTTCAGGACGTTGGCGCCGACGAGGAGCTGCGGCGTCTCGACGAAGCCCACCTTCCGCGGCTTCTCGTCCTGACCGTCCTGGATCTCCTGCGTGTCGAACAGCGTCTGCATGGCGGGGCCTCCGGGCGGGGATTCTAGCTCGACCCGAACCGGCGGCTAGGTGCCCTGTGTCGAGTACGCCACGTAGACGACGAAAGCCGTGACGGCAACGGCGACGACGATGATCCAGAGGAGGGTCTCCCCCCACCCCGCGTTGGAGAGCAGCGTTCCACCGCGCGGGCCTCGGCGCCCCTGCGGCGCGAAGGCCTGGGCCGCCGGCGAGATCGCGTCGCCGGGGGCCACCGGCTTCGGCGCGCGACGCGCCCAGGCGATGGGCTCGTGCCACCGGC
>JAUXCH010000804.1 GCA_030618975.1 Planctomycetia bacterium | reverse complement strand
GTCGACGATCGCCGGCGCCGCGGCGAACGTGAAGTCCGCCGACGCAGGCCTCGCCGCGGGGAAGAGCGCCGTCGCCTCGGCGACGGCCAACGTGCAGAAGGCCACGGTCGACGTGGAGATCGGGCAGGTCCAGCACGGTCGCATCCAGGAGCTCGTGGAACAGAACGTCGAGTCCCAGAGCGAACTGGACAAGGCCACCCGCACGATCGAGGCTCGCAAGGCCGCGCTGGTCTCGGCGAAGGCCCTGGAGCAGAAAGCCGGAGAGGACGTGGACCGGCTCGAGGCCCAGCTCGAGGGGGCCCAGGCCTCCGAGCAGCAGGCGAGGCGCTCGCAGGCCAGTCTGCAGGCCCAGCTCGAAGGCGCCCAGGCCGCCGAGCAGAAGGCCCGTGCCGGAGCGGAAATCGGCCGCGAGGGCGATCACACGACCGTCCGCCTGGCCCGCGAACAGCTCGTGAGCGCGAAGTACGACCTGGAGAACTGCGTGGTCCGGGCGCCCACGGCGGGCTACGTGGTCGCGCTCGGCCTGACGGAGGGCAACTACGTCCGCATGACCCAGGTGGGCACGTTCGTGAGCACGGAGCGGTACTGGGCCTTGGCGTTCTTCGCCCAGAACACGGTCCGAAACATCCGACCCGGGCAGGAGGCCGAGTTCGCGCTGAGGCAGTACCCCGGCCGGATCCTGGAGGGCACGGTCGACAGCGTGACCCACGCCGCCGGCGAGTCGCAGATGCTGGTCAGCGGGCAAATCCCGGCGATCAACACGCTCACGGTGCCGCTGCGCAACGCGGTCCGGTTCCGGGTCGACGGCTTCCCCGAGGATGCACCTCCGCGGTTCGCGGCCTCCGGCGACGTCGCCGTCTACACGGAAAGCGCGAAGCCGATCCACATCGTCCGGAAGATCGTCCTCCGGATGACCTCGATCATGAACTGGATCCCGAGGTAGGGAGCGTCCTCAGCTCGTCTTCGGAGGCTTCACGCCCTGGAAGACGCGTACGCCGGCGTCCTTCAGGAAGGCCTCCAGGGCCGGGGAGCAACGACCCGTCACGTAGATCGTGCGCGAGGGCGCCGCCTTCACTCGCGGGACCTCGAGCACGCCCCGGATCGCGCCCTCGGTGTGCGCGTCGAAGGTGCCCTGGTCGATCGGAAGCACCACGATCACGTGCCCGCCCTGCGTATAGGCGATCACCACGCCCCCCGTACCGTCCAGGCGGCGCAGGCCCCCCTGCTGCGCGTGGAACGCGGCGAGCATCGCCGCCTGCTGCGTCTGGAGCACGGCGCGCGCCTCGTCCGTCGCCTCGGACGCGGCGACGAGCAGAGCCTCCAGGTCGTCGACGCCCCGCAGGCCGCCGGCAGCCGCCGTGATGATCGTCTTGTGCGTCGGCGAGAGCCATGGACACGCGAGGAACTTCTGACGGGCGTAGGTCGAGACGCCCAGCTCGGCGAGCTTTCGGTCGTTCAGTTTGTCGACGTCGTCCGGGGCATTGCTCAGGACGACGTTCTTCACCTCGGCCTGCGCGTCGACCGCGCTGCGCGTGTACCCGACGGCGGAGGGCAGCGCCGTGCTGGAGAGATCGACCGTCCAACTCCCGGTCGCGCGGGCCTTGGCGAGCTCGTTCAGCACCTGCTGCACGGCCGGATTCGTGGAGTAGGGGTCGAGGTTCAGCTCGCCCGCGATCTTGCGCTTCTGCTCGCCGTAGAGCGTCGAAGCCGCCCACGAGCCCTCGTAGCGGGACGGGTCGCCGGACGAGCCGAAGAGCCCCTTGACGCGACCGAACGTCTTGTTGTACGCGGCCTGGGGCACCCGGCGCACCGTGCCGAAGGGGTCCTGGATGGCGCCGACGGCGTCGGTCGCGCTCCGGCGCAGGCTGTTCTCGAGCCCCCGGAAGACCTCGCCCGCCTCGCTCGACCGGCCCGCGGTGGCGAGGATCTCGATCTCGCGGAGGCGCGTGCCCAGCATCCGGCGGGACGGCGCCGTGAGGAGGCCGTAGTCGGACTCGATCTCGAACACGCAGAGGTAGTCCTCGACGACGACGCGCTCGCGGACCTTGTGGTACGGCCCCTCGAGCTCCGCCGGCGTGAGGATCTCCGACGCCTTCAGCACGGGGGGCTGCTCGTAGGCCGGTCCGGCCTGCGCGGCGGTGGCGCCGGCGACGACCAGCAGGACGACGAGAGCGGTTCGACGACTGTGCATGCCTATCTCCTTCGTCCAGGGTACCGGGCCGCCGTAGCATCCAGGGCCATGGCCACCGGCGTCCTCCTCGTCCAGCTCGGCTCGCCCGACGCGCCCACGCCCAAGGCGGTACGGACGTTCCTCGCGGAGTTCCTGGGCGACCCGCGGGTGATCGACCTGAACCGCGCCCTCTGGTGGACGATCCGGCACGGGATCGTCCTGCGCGTTCGCCCCAAGCGCTCGGCGGCGCTCTACGAGCGCATCTGGACGGAGGAAGGGTCGCCGATCGTCGTGCATTCCGAGGCACAGCGGGCGGCCCTCGCCGAGCGCCTGGGGAGCGACTACCGCGTCGCACTCGGCATGGTCTGCGGTTCGCCTCCCCTCTCGGCCGCGGCCGACGAGCTGATGGAGGCGGGGTGT
>JAUXCH010000618.1 GCA_030618975.1 Planctomycetia bacterium | reverse complement strand
GGAGGCGGACCAACGCCTCCGCGAGGATCGTTCGCGGGAGCGGACAGCGGATCTCGTCGACGAAGAGGTGACACGGTTCGCCGGCCTCGAGGCGCCGCGCCAGGCCGGCGATGCCCCGGTCGGGGACGTCCGGGTCCCAGAGCAGCGAGGAGCGGACACAGACGGCGGCGGGGTGGGCCGCCAGCACCGCCGCTTCGCCCCGCGCCTTGGGGCGGCCGTAGTCGGTGATCGGGGCGGCCGGCGCGTCGTCACGGTACGGGGCCTTCGCACCGTCCAGAACCATGTCCGTGGAGACGTGCACGAGCCGGAGACCGAGCGCCCCGGCCCCGCGCGCGATCGCGGCGGCGCCGCAGTGGTTGACGCGCTCCAAGGTCTCGTCCGACGCGCCCGGCTGTGCTGCGGCGAGGTTCACGACACCGCTCGCCTCGCCGTCACGCAGCGCGCGGGCGACCGCGACCTCGTCGGACGCGTCGAGCTCGGCACGCGGCGGCGCCACGACGCAGAGACCCCGGGCGCGAAGGAGCGGGACCAGCACCGACCCCGTCCATCCCGCGCCGCCGAACACGAAGACACCGGGTGCAGACATGCGCCTCAGGCTACGCCCGCGCCGGGGCGCGACCCACGAGAGCAGGGGTCCTCCGGATGTTCACGGCTCGCGAACTCGGCGGACGAACCGCCCGGGTATCCTGGGGCCGTGCCGGTCCCCGACACCCCGGACGACGACATCCAGGCCCCGCCGGCCGCAGAGGCGGACCGGAACGCGGCGCTCGTCGACCGCCTGGCCCAGGCCTTCGTCGAGCAGGCCCGGCGCGGCGAGTCGCCCTCGATCGAGTCCGTTGCGAACGCGCACCCGGCGTTGGCCGACGAGATCCGCGAGCTGTTTCCCGTCCTCGCCCTGGTCGAAGGACTGAAGGCCGACGAGGTCGCTGCGCCACGGCACGGCCCCTCGTTGCCCGATCGAGTGGGCGGCTACGCGGTCGGTCCCGAACTCGGACGCGGCGGCATGGGCACGGTGTACGAGGGCCGGCGCGTCGAGGGCGCAGGACCGGACCGCGTCGCCGTGAAGGTGGTTCACGCCCATCTGCTCGGGCGACCGGAGTACGTGGCGCGCTTCCTCCAGGAAGCGGAGGCGGGTCGCCGCGTGGCGCACGAGAACGTCGTGCAGACCCTCGAGGCGGGCGTCGTGGACGTCGGGGACGAGGAGGTCCCGTACATCCTGCTCGAGCACGTCGAGGGGCAGAACCTCCGCGCGTTGCTGCGGGAGGTGGAGATCGTCCCCGAGCGTCTCTGCCGCCACGTCGGCATCCGACTGGCCGACGCGCTCTCCGCGGTCCATGCGGCGGGTCTCGTGCCCCGCGACGTGAAGCCCGAGAACGTCGTGATCACGGTGGACGAGACCGTCAAGCTGATGGACCTCGGCGTGGCCGTGGTGCAGGACCAAATCCACCGGTTGTCGATCACGGGAGAGTTCGTGGGGTCGCTCCTCTACGCGGCGCCCGGGCAGGTCGCCGGGGAGGCCCCTCACCCGCGTTGGGATCTCCACGCCCTGGGCATCCTCCTCTACGAGCTCGCGACGGGGCAGCACCCGGCGCGCAACGCGGGCCTGCGCTGGCTCCGAGCGAACGAGTCGGCCCGCAGCGCGCTCACGCGCCACGACGCCCTGGCGAAACTCTCGCCGTTCTTCGCCGCGGTGATCGAGAGCCTCCTTGCGACCGAGGACGACGGAGCGCTGGAAACCGCCAACGCGGTGCGCGACGTCCTCACGGCGGGCGAGGCCTCGGCCTGGTGGATGGCTCGTCGCGACGCCGCCGTCACGCCGTCCAGCCGGCTGCTCCGTCTGTCGCGGCCGACGGCGTTCTACGGACGGCGAGCCGAGTGGAAGCTGCTGGACCGGTCCCTGGCTGCCGCGAGCGAGGCGCACGGGCAGGTCGTGCTGGTCGAAGGCGAAGCCGGCATCGGAAAGTCACGCCTGCTCTACGAGTGGGCGGCGTCCCACCGCGGCACGCAGGCGGCACCCCGCGTGGTGCTGCTCTCCCATGCGCCCGGCGACACGGGTGGAGACGAACCGCAGCTCGCCGCCGCCCTCGCCCAGATCCTGGGTGAGGAGGATCTCGAGGAGCGGCTCGCCCGCTTGCTCGCCTCGCGCGCGCGTCTGGCGCCCGGTCTGGCCCGCCGACTGCGAGGTGAGGCCGGCGTCCCGGAGGGCGGTACGTACGACGCGGCGTGGCTCGGCCTGCTCCAGGCGTTGGCGAAGGAGCGTCCGATCCTGCTGCTGGTCGAGGATCTCCACTTCGCGCCTCCCGAGGACGTCGACCGGTTCCTGTTCCTCGCCCGGGGGGCCTCCGCCTCGGGGCTCTTGCTCGTCGGCACGTTCCGGCCCGAGCCGGAGCCTGCGGGCATCCGCGAGCTGCGCCTCCTCGAGCACGTCACGCACCTCGAGCTCGAGGGCCTCGACACGGAGGCCTGTCACCAGCTCCTGCTCGAGGCGTCGGTCGACACACCGCAGCTCGGCGAGAGCGTGCAGAGCATCACGGAGCGAAGCGACCGCAACCCGATGCTCTTGTTGGAGCTCGTGCGGCGCATCCAGGACCGTGCGGGCGCGGAGGGCCCCGGCGAGACGACGGTGCCCGACTCGATCCGCGGCCTCCTCGCGGCACGGATCGCCGCGCTCGACCCGTCGGATCGGGAGCTGCTCGAGACGGCGGCCTGCCAGGGCTACGAGTTCGACCCCGTTGTAGTTGCCGAGGCCTCCGGGTCGGGGCGGATCCAGGCCTTGAAGCGTTTCGCCCGCATGGAGCACGGTCGCCACCTGCTGCGGGCCGCGGGACGTCTCTATCAGTTTCAACACCACCTGGTCCAAGAGGTGCTCTACACGGACCTGCATCCGGCGCTGCGCGATGCGTACCACGCAGCCATCGGCGACGCGCTGGAGGCCGCGCTGGAACACCCCACGGACGCGGACGCGGTCGTCTTGTGCACCCACTTCCTGAAGGGGAACGTCCCCGAACGCGCCCGCCCCCACCTGCGCCGGGCCCTGGAGCACCTGGAGTGGGAGCTCTCGACCTACGTCGCGGCCGAGGGGATCGCCGAGATGGCCCTCGCGGTCGAGGGTCTGCTCCAGGGCGGGGACCGCGCGTTCGCCCTGCTCATTCGCGGGCGGGCGTGCGTCAGCGCCGCGCGACTGGACGAGGCCGCCGAGGCGCTGGAGGAGACGCTCACCATTGCGCGCGACACCGGGGAGGGCATCCTCGAGGTGGACGCCTTGAAGGTGCTCGCCTGGCTCTGCCGCCGTCGAGGGGAGCCCGACCAGGGCGTCCCCTACCTGGAGCTCGCGGCCGCGCGAGCCCACGACCTGGGAGAGTCCGGGCACGAGGCCCTCGCCATCTCGCGTCTCGGCGTGGTGCGCATGGACCAGGGGCGCTACGACGAAGCCGATGCGCTGTCCCAGCGAGCATTCGCGGCGCTGGGAGAGGCGGACGACCCCCTCCCCCGAACGCGTCTGATGAGCGACCTCGCCGTGCTGAGGATCAACCAGGGTCGCCTCGATGAAGCGCAGACGTTGCTCGAGCAGATCGGACGGCTCACCCATGCCACGGGCGACGTCTCGACCGAGTTCCTCAACGCCCAGGAGCTGGGCCGACTCGCGTTCCGTCGCGGCCGGTTCGAAGACGCCGTGAGCCACGCGCGCACGGCGCTCGAGCTGGGTCGGCGCCTCGGCATGCATCACCGCGACGACTTCCTGCTCCTG
>JAUXCH010000224.1 GCA_030618975.1 Planctomycetia bacterium | reverse complement strand
GTGCCGCCCCCCTTGGGCGTGAACTTCACCTGGATGCCGTCGTCGAACACCTCGACGATCTCGGCCTTGCGGACGCGACCGTCGGCGAGGATCACGTCGTCGAGGGCGAACGCCTCGGCGGCGAGCCCCAGGGTGAGAATGCAGAGGACGGCGAGACTTGCGGCGACACGCATCACGATCTCCTTCGCGGAACGAGAGAACCGGAGGATCGACGGAGTGGGGGGGGCTTGTCAAGCGGGCAAGGCCCTATTCCTGCCCTATTCCCCGATGATCTTGACCAGCACGCGCTTGCGGCGGCGGCCGTCGAACTCGCCGTAGATGACCTGCTCCCACGGGCCGAAGTCGAGGGCGCCCTCGGTGATGGCCACGACGACCTCGCGTCCCATGACCTGCCGCTTGTGGTGGGCGTCGCCGTTGTCTTCGCCGGTACGGTTGTGGTGGTAGCGATCCGAGGAGGCGTCGAACGGAGCGAGCCACTCGAGCCAGCGCGCGTAGTCCTCGTGGAGGCCGGGTTCGTCGTCGTTGATGAATACGCTTGCGGTGATGTGCATGGCGTTCACGAGGACCATGCCTTCCCGCACGCCGCTCTCCGTGACGGCCGCCTCGACTTCGGGGGTGATGTTCAAGAACCCCATGCGCTCCGGGATCCGGAACCAGAGTTCCTTGCGGTACGACTTCATTCGCTTCTCCCGATCACGCGCCGCCCAGGGCGCGTACGTAGTCCGGAAGCTCGGCGAGCGACACGACGAAGTCGGCCGCGTCGAGCTCCCGCGCGGACTTCGGCATTCCGTCGACGGCGCTCGACGCGGCATCCTGCGCCGCTGTGATGCCGCCCGCGCGGCGCAGGGCGAGAAGCCCCTGCGCACCGTCCTCACCCATGCCCGTGAGCACCAGGCCCGCGGCACGAGATCCGTAGGCGCGTGCGACGGATTCGAGGAGGACCGTGCCCGAAGGGCGGTGGCCCGAGACCCGTTCGCGTTCGCCGTCGATCCGCAGGCGCCCGCCCATCCGCACCTCGAGGTGCCGGTTCGCGGGCGCGATCCAGGCGACGCCCTTCTCGATGCGCCGGTCCGATTCCGCGAGACGCACCGGAATGCCGGCCGTGTGGCTCAACCACTCCACGAGGTGCGTGTCGAAGCCCGGGGAGACGTGCTGGACGATGGCCACTCCCGCTCCGAAGTCGGCAGGGAGCCCGCGCAGGATCTTCTCCAGCAGGGGCGGTCCGCCCGTGGAGATGGCGATGGCGATCAGGTCGACGGGAGCCAACGCCCCGGGGTCGCGCCAGGATCGAGGGGCCTTCGCCACGGGCCTCGGCGGCGAGGTGACGGGACGTGCGTTTCGCGTGCGGGATCTCGTGCGTACGCGGGACAGCAGACACAGGCGGTGCACGAGCGACTTCGCCTCGCGCGTCCCGGCGGGCTTGCCCAGCACGTCCAGCGCTCCGTCCCCGATCGCCCGGAAGGAGATGCCCGCGATCTCGCTCGAGTCGGCTGCCGTGATCACCGCGATCGGCGTGGGCGTGTCGGCCATGATCCTCTCGATCGCCTCGAGGCCGTCCATGACCGGCATGTGGATGTCCATCGAGACGACGTCGGGTTCGAGCGCCTTGACCTGGGAAACGCCCTCCTCCCCGTTTCTCGCGACGCCGGCGAGGACGGCCTTGTCGCTCGCTTGAATCGCCTTTGCCATGAGATCGAGGAAGATCTCGCTGTCGTCGACGAGCAGGATCCGGACGGGTTTGCTCTTCATCGGGGCGCCCCCGGGGACGAGGGATCGAGGAGTCGGGCCACCAGCGCCAGGGTCTCGTCGCGTTCGAACGCGGCCTTCGGCAGGTAGGCGTCTCCCCCGGCTTCCGCGGCGCGGCGCCTGAACTCCGGCGTGTCCTGCGTGCTGAAGACGACCAACGGAATGCGTGCGCCGCGTGCGTGCCTGCGGATGGCCTTCATCAGCTCGAAGCCGTCGAGCCGAGGCATTGCGAGGTCGGTGATCACGAGATCGACGTCCTCTTGTTCGAACCGGTCGAGGCCGGCCCGGCCGTTCGGGGCCTCGAGGACCCGGTACCCGGCGTCGACCAGGGCCGAGGCCAGCATGTCCCGCGTGAGATCCGAGTCCTCCACGACGAGCACGGTGCGCACGGTTGCCGGCTCCTCGACGCCCACCACAGGACGGTGCAGCCCGTCGCGCGCGTGGTGCGCGAGCTCGAAGACCTGGATGGCGTTGAGGAGCACGACGCGTCGACCGCCCTGGAGCAGGGCGGTTCCCGTGACGAGCCGGAGGCCCTTCAGGAAGGGGTCGAGCGCCTCCTGGACGAGGGTCATCTCCCCGACGAACACCGGGACGCGGAGGGCCAGGCGCCGGACGTTGTCGACGAGCACGACGATGCGGGCGACCCCCGGCTCCCCATTCCCGTCAGGCGACGTCTGCGAAAGGCCGAGGAGCTCCTGTAGGTCGTACAGCGGCGCGCGCACGTCGTCGGAGAGGCGGATCCAGGATCCGCCGGCCGTTCGTTCGATGGTCGACTCGTCGACTCTCAGCACGCGGTCTACGTAGAGCGACGGCACGGCGTACAACCCGCGTTCCAGCTCGAGCACGAGGGTGTCGAGCACGGCGATCGACACCGGGAGGCGCAGCACGAAGGTGGTGCCGCTTCCGAGAACGCTCTGGATCTGGAGGTTGCCGCCGAGGTCCTCGACCGTGCTCTTCACGACGTCGAGGCCCACGCCGCGGCCCGAGATGTCGGACACCGTCTTGCGCGTCGAGAAGGCAGGGCGGAAGAGTTGGGCGAAGAGCTCCGGGTCCGACATGCGTGCCACGTCGGACTCGGACAGGAGGCCGCGCCTCACCGCGGTGTCGGCGATGACGCGCGGATCCAGCCCGCGGCCGTCGTCGGCCACGCGGATCTCCACGAAGCGGCCGGCGTGCCGAGCCGACAGACGGATGGTGCCGGCGCGCGGTTTGCCCGTGGCTTCCCGCACGTCGGGGGGCTCCAGGCCGTGGTCGACGGCGTTGCGGATCAGGTGGAGCAGCGGATCGGCGAGGACGTCGAGGATTTGCTGGTCCGCGCCGACGTCTCCGCCCTGGATCTCGACGCGGGCCTCCTTGCCCAACTCGCGGGCGAGGTCCCTCACGGCACGCGGAAAGCGACCGAAGAGCGATCCGGCCTGCGAAAGGCGCATGCTCCCGACGGAATCCTGGATCCGCTGCTGGCGGAGCGAGACCTCGAACCCGACGTCGCGCATGGAGCGGAGAACGTCGGCGGACTCGTCGAGGAGCGTACGCAGCCGGCCCGTCCAGTCGGCGACGTCGTCGCCTGTCGGCCCGTGGGCGAGCACCACGAGGGCGCGCTCCTGGAGGGCGGACGCGTCGTCGGTAAACCGGCGCAGGTGCGCCTGCAGGACGCCGACCTCGCCGGTCGTGCGCGTGATCTCGTCGAGGGTCTCGCGGCGCACGCGGTGCTGGGAGGTGCCGGTGGGGGCTGCGGCCTTCGCGGTGGGTGGCGTGACCGGCTCGGACGCGGGAGTCTCGACCGCCGGCGTCGACACCGCGGACGTCTCCCGTCCCTTCTCGGCCAGGAACCGCTCCGCCTCCTCCACGAACGTGCGCACCCGGCTGTCGTCGTCCCTCTCCATCGCGGCCACTTCCCCGGAGAGCAGGTCGGCCATCAAGTCGAGGCCGGCGTAGACCCGCTGGAGCAGGTCGGCGTTGCGGAGGCGGTCCGTCTTCCGGGCGTGAAGCAGGAGATCCTCGGTCCGATGTGCCGCGTGGTCGAGAGCCGACAGGCCGAGCATCCGCGACTCGCCCTTGAGCGTGTGGATCTCGCGCATGGCGACGTCGACCGTGTCGGCGTCTCCCTCGCCACCCTCGATCGCCAACACCAGCCGGTTCAGGTTGCGGAGCCGCTCCTGCCCCATGTCGCGGAACTTCTCGAGCATCTCTCTGGAGTCGGCGTTCATCGCGGGTCCTTCCGCGTCCGGGTCGCGCCGATCGTAGAGAGCCGGGCGGCGTCGAGCACGACCACGACGTGCTCGCCCTCCAACCAGAGGCCGCTCCACCCCCATCGGGCGGCGGTCCGGTCGAGGATGCGCGGCACGGCGTCGAGGCGGTCGGCAGGAGCGGCCTCGACGGTCGTCGAGGTCCCGAGGCGCAGGTGGGCGTCCGCGCCGGCCGCGGGGACCTCGGCGTACCGGTCGGTCATCCGGTCCAGGTCGGCCGCGCCGAAGAGTTTCGGTACGTTGACGCTCCGGTAGCTCGCGGGAAGCTCCGCGTGCTCGAGCACGCGTCCGATGGCGTTCAGCACGACGCCGAAGCGCACGGAGCCCTCGCCGCCGATCAGCAGGTTCACGGCCGGGGGGGGCAGCGCCTCAGGCACGCGCCGCCTCCAGCAGGCGTTCGAGGTCGAGGAGGCCGGCGAGGTCGCCATCGAGCGTCACTTCGGACGTGAGGTACTGCGCCAGCGGTCCGGTGAGGGCGCCCGACGGAGGCCGGCGATCCGCGGTTGCCACCTCCACGACTCCGAGGGCCAGGTCGACCGGCACGCCCACGCGGTAGTCGCCCGCCGTCACGACGAGGGTTCGTGTGTACCCGGTTCCCTCGGAGAGCCCCAGGAATAGGCCCAGGTCGAGAATGGCGAGAGCGCGCTGGTCGTAGGTGACCAGGCCCAGCACGTGAGCGGGCACGCGTGGAAGCGCGAGCGGCGGCTCCCACATCGTGACCGCCTCGATGTTCTCCGCCGGACAGAGGAGGAGCGCATCGCCCACTCGAAACGGGCAGCACGCAAGCGTGTCATCGGTGGACGAAGGCGCCCCTTGTCGGTCCGTCACGATGGCCTCCCGGAGTCCGCACCTTCGTTCGTTCGAGCGCGCGACACCACGCCCAGGTGCGTCAGGCGTTCCTCGACCAGGCGCAGGGTCAGGCGGGGTTCGGCATGGACGCTGTTCACCAGCCTCGCGCCCGCTCCGAGGGCCGGGGGCCGGGGCGTGCTCGCCCCCAGGCGATCCGCGGTTCTCAGGAGCATCACCTCCTCCCGGAGGCTCCGTCCCGACCGGCGGTAGAGCATCGCGAGTTGGTAGCTCGATGCCCAGTCGTCGGGATCGTCCTCGAGTGCCGTGCCGAAGGCGGCGGCCGCGTCCTCATGCCGTCCGGCCTTCAGAAGCGCGACGCCCTGGAGATACGCAAGCCCCGCGGGCTTCGGGTGTGCTCCCTCGGCCCGCCCGAACGTCACGAGCGCCTCGTCGAAGGCGTGCTCGCGCAGGAGGAACGCACCGAGCAGGACGAGGGCCTCGCCGTCGTCCTGCACCTCTCGCAGCCGCTCCTCGACGGCCCTGCGAGCCGTCGAGCGGAGGCCTCGCTCGATCAGGCGCGTCGGGCTCGCCCCGCGGGCCTGGAACGCTGTCGCCTGTCGAGGGCGCGGCGGTGACGGCCGCTCGCGCGTGGATTTCACGCCCGGCGGAGCGAGAAACCGCTCTTCGCCATCCGATACCCAGCCCAGTCCGGGGCCGGGGTCGGCGACGTGATCGCACGGGCCGACCCAGAGTCCGCCCTCCGGCGCCAAGGTGCGGCCGAGTTGCTCGACCACCTCGCATCCCGTCTTCGGCGGGAAGTAGAGGAGCACGTTCCGGCAGAGGATCGCGTCCCACGCGCCACCGCCCTCCGGGTGGAGCGGCGCGTCGTGGATCAGGTTGTGCCGCACGAAACGGACCGGAAGGTCCGTGGGCCGCATCAACCTCCAGCGGCCGGGCCCGAGCGCTTCGAGCCAGCGCTCGCGAAGCTGCACAGGGAGGTGGGACACCGAGCGATCGCTGAACCCCGTCGCGGCGCGAGCCTTCGCCAGGGCGCTCTCGTCGACGTCGGAGCCGACGATGTGGAACGGTACCGAGGCCTCGTCGAGCAGCATGGCCAGGGAGTACGGCTCTTCGCCCGTGGCACACCCGGCGCTCCAGATCTCCAGCGCCCGGCCCGCGGTCTCGAACCGCCTCCGACAACGTGCCGCCAGCGCTTCCAGCTGCCCGGCGTGCCGGAAGAAGTACGTCTCGCCCACGGTGACCACCTGCACCAGGGCGTCCCACGCCTCGCCGTCCGGTGACGTTCTGAGCGTGTCCACGAATCCTCGCGGATCCAGGTGCCCGTGTGTCTCCGCGTGGGCGAGCACGCGCGGGGCGATCTCCAGGGTCATCCGGTGCTCGGGCACCTCGTAGCCGAGCCGCTCCCGGACGAGATCGTGCAGCGCTGCCACCCAGGGCACCGTCGGAAGGGGAGGGAGGGAGTCGTTCACGAGCCGCACGTCCGACCGGTCAGACCTTCACTCCGACCGCGCGCCGCAGCCCTTCAGCCAGAGAGAGCAGCTCGTTCGACGACGTCACGACGTGGCGTGCCGCGTCCACGTTCCGCTGCGCGACGGTGGAGATCTCGTCCATCGCCACCGAGATCTGCTCGGCGCTCGACTTCTGGTGTTGCACCGCCTCGGCGATCTCGCGGGCCGATGTCGTGGTCAGGCGGGATACCTTCTCCGACTCCTCCGCCGCGAGCACTGCGGCGCCGCTGGCGTTCGTGATGTCCGTGGTCAGGCTCTCGATCTTCTTCACCGAGCCCGTGACCTGCTCGGCGAGCCGCTGCATCTGCTGCGCCACCAGCGAAAACCCCCGACCTGCCTCGCCGGCCTTCGTCCCCTCGAGCGCGGCGTTCAGGGCGAGGATCTCGCTCTTGTTGGCGATCTCCTTCACGAGCGTGAGGATCTCGGTGATCTGCTTCGAGTGGGCCGACAGCTCGCCGATCCGCCCGCCGATGGTCCGAGCGCTCTGCTGGCCGATCTCCGCGTTTTCGAGCACCTCGCCGCCGATGCGGTGGAGGCTCGAACTCGCCGTGAGGAGCCCCTGGAACGTCTGCCTCGTCTCCTCCACGGCCGACGACTGCTCGGCCGCGCCCGCCTGCTGCTCCTGGGACTCGGACAGCAGGGATTCGGCCAGCGTCTCCAGCCGCTGTGTGACCTTGCCCACGGGGGCTGCCATGCGCCCGGCCGCCCAGAGCGACGCGAGCAGGGCGGCGACGGCGAGGATCGCGGTCAGCACGAGCATCCATCGCAGCAGCGCGGCCGCCCCAGCCAGAGCCTCCTCCACGTCGACCTCGGCGATCAGGGCGTAGTGCATCCCGAGCGCGTCGATCGGCATCCAGGCGGAGAGCACCTCGGACCCCCGGTAGTCGAGGATCCGGCCGCTTCCCGTCTGGCCCCGGAACGCCTCGCGCACCGCCTCGGTCTCCACCTTTGCCTTCAGGATGGAGTCCTTCCCCGCGAAGCGCGAGGCGCTTCGCATGAGGTGGTCGGAGCCGACGAGGTAGGTCTCCTCCGTCTCCTGGTCGCCGGCTCGCGCCGTCATCATGTCGTTGATGCGGTCGATGGGCATCTGGAAGACGAGGGCGCCGACCTTCCTGCCGTCGTCGAACACGGGTGCGGCGATGAACGAGGCGGGCAGATCGTAGGAGGGAGCGTACGGCGTGAAATC
>JAUXCH010000141.1 GCA_030618975.1 Planctomycetia bacterium | reverse complement strand
GGGGCCCCCGCCCGGCCTCCCGACCATGCTTGAGCCGCTGGATGCGGTCGAGGAGGGCACGCCGCTTCTCCTCCGGAAGCTCCCGGATGCGGATCACGCTGCGTGCGATCCGCTCCCGGCGCTGGGCCGACAACTCGTCCCAGTCCGGCACCTGCGCCTCGAGGTACACCCGCTCCTCGGTCGTGAGCCGTTCGAGGGCGGACGGCTCCTCGGCCCGGGCCGTCGTCGCGAGCAGGAGCACGACGAAGAGTGCGGGCAGGAGCCCGCAGAGGAGCCGGCGGGGGATGGTGAATGCGATCCGCACGGCTACCCGCCCCCCCACGGCTCTTCGAGGTCGGCCAGGAGGAGCGCCTCGAACTCGTCGTCGGAGAGGGCGAGGAGGGCGTCGGCCTGCTCCAGGTACTCGGCCGGCACGCTCTCCAGAACGCTCAGGTCGGCGACGTCCCGGGTCTCGTCCGGTCCGGGACCACCCGAACGCGTGGCAAGCAGGAGACCGCCCACGGCGAGGACGAGCACGGCGGCGGCCGCCGCGGCGAGCCGGGGGAGCAGCACGAGACGACGGGGCGGCCGAACCGTCTTCGCCAGCACCTGGGCGGCGAAGTCCGGCGAGGCGGACTCGTCCTCGTACAGGTCGAGCAGGTCCCAGACACGCCGGTTGTGCTCGACCTCCTTGAGCATCTCGGGGTGCGCGTCGAGCCAGACCGTGACGTGCCGCGCCGCGGCCGGCACCAGCTCGTCGTCGAGGTAGGCGTTGAGGACCTCGCGCCGTCGATCGGGCTCGAGCCGTTCGATCTGCATGGCTTCGCGATGCGTCTCGCGGCGGTTGTCGTCGTCGTTCATGATTCCCGTGCCTCCGCGACGCGCCGCAGCGCGCCACTCCCGACCCCGCTGCCCTCCACGAGATCCCTCAGCATCCGTCGCAGGTTCTCCCGCGCGCGGGTGAGCAGGGACTTCACGGCGGGAACGCTCGTCTCCATCGTCTCCGCGACCTCCTCGTAGGAGCAGTGGTGAAACCGCGCGAGCACCAGCGCAAGGCGCTGTTGCTCGGGCAGTGCGTCCACGGCCGCCCGCACGCGGGCCGCGGCCTCCTCCCCCTCGAGCCCCTCGGTCGGCCCCGCACCGGTCGACCCTGTACCGGTCGACCGCTCGCCGGCGTAGGGCGCGTCGCCGTCCGCGGCCGCGCCGAACACGGCCGTGAAGGTCGAGACGCTGCGGTTCTTCCGCGAGCGCAGCCGCCGGATCTCGTTGAGGCATGCGTTCACGGTGATGGAGTAGATCCAGGTCTTGACCTTCGCCCTGGGCTCGTACGTCATCCGGGCCTTGAAGATCCGGACGAAGACCTCCTGCGCGACGTCCTCGACCCCCGGAGACCGGGAGCCCAGGTAGCGGCGGCAGAGGCTCAGCACGAGTCCCTGGTACTTGTGCACCAGGACGGAGAAGGCGGATTCGTCTCCTTCCTGGAACCGCTGCATCAGGATCTGATCGGTGTCATTCGTCCTCATGCGTGGTTCCGGGGAGGGCTTGAACCCACGCCGCCCCGTGGGGGTTGCGGCTGTCGAGTCCGGCCCCGACCCTATCAGCGAACGAACCCGATCCTGGACAGGGGCCAGATCCTCAGGCTCACGGGGCCGATCAGGGCGTCGGCGGGAACCGGCCCCATGGTCCGAAACCGGCTGTCCCGGCTGTCGTGCGTGTTGTCCCCGAGGAAGAAGACGTGGTCCTCGGGAATGGGGAACGCGTAGCTCCCCGGCGCCTCGTCGCTCACGTGCCCGGGAACCGCCAGCTCCCCGGCCCGGGAGTAGTGGATGTCCTTGTCCAGGCGGAGATCGAGGAGACGGATGCGGGCCGAGGCCCGGATCCGGGGCCGGACGACCCGGCCGGGAGCCAGGGAGACCTCGGCGCGGAAGGTCAGCCCCCCGGCCCGGGCCCGGAGGATCCCGTCCACGTAGGAGAGGGAGAGGTCGACGCGGCCGGGCGCGGGAGGGGGTCCGTCCTCGTCGGGTGAGAACCCCCGCCCCGCCTCGCCCACGCGCGACGTGAGGTTCGCCCCCGCGTCGGTCACGCGGAGCACGAAGACCTCTTCGTCTCCGGTCGTCACGTCGCCGGGCATGGCGTACTCGAGCGCCAGCGACACGGACGCACCCGCCGGCCGGTCGACGGTCAAGACGGCGTAGGCGTCGCGGAGGAGGACGTCGGACGTGGGCCGGCGGGGGTGGAGGATCCCCGCGCTCCAGAGCGGTGGGCCGTTCCAGGTCCACGTCGCCCCCCCCTCGGGATCCTCGGTGCGGGCCCAGTCCGCGAGGTCCTCCTCGTCCTGGAGATCCCACTCCCGGTAGGGGAAGCGCAGCGCCTCGCGCACCTCGTCCGGCTTCGCGACGATCTGGCCGTCGGCGTAGACGTCGCCGTCCACCAGCGCAAACGCCTCGCCGCCCAGACCGACGGCGCGCTTCACGAACGTGATCCCGTTTCGCTCGAACGTGGCGATCGTCCACCGCCTGGGCATGCCCGAGCCGCCCGGCTTGACGACGATCACGCGGTCCTTCGGCAACAGGGTCGGGATCATGCTGCCCGACGGGATGACGAAGACCTCCGCCAGGAAGGCCCGCACGACGAAGAACACGACCACGGCCGTCAGGAGCCAGGGCCCCTCGTGCAGGACGAACCGTTTGAACCCCTCCCAGGGCTGGACGGCGAAGATCACCGTCGGGCGCCCCCGGTCGACGCGCCGGAGAAGATGCCGCGCCGTCCTCGAGGGGCCGAAGGCGGACCGCTGCCCGTCGCCGAGATTCCTCAGATGCGCCGCGACGTCGGCGGCGATGCGAGCCCGGTCCTCGGGCCGGCGCACCGAGTCGCCGAAACGCGCGCCCTCCCGCGCGAGGTGATCGGCGGGCGAAGGGGCACCGGGGACCGCGGGCGATCGGCCGTCCGGCGCCTCCTCCCGGAGCAGGTACCGGGCCAGCCCCCGCTCCGTGCACCCGTCCACCGCGAGGAGATCCCGGCGAAGGAGTTGGTGCAGGAGAGCGTGCAGGCCTCCCTCCCGTCGCGCCAACTCCTCGGCGAGAACCGGACGCAGGACCTCGAGCAGGCCGAGAACGTCCAACGGGCCCTCGCGCAGCGCCGCGACGACGCCCGCGGTCAGCCTCTGGTCGGCGGTCGCGGTCATCGGCCCAAGCTCACCACGGCGATGGCCAGGACGAGGACGGCGAGCACGACGATGACGATCGCCACGGGCGGCACCCCTCGCGGTCGGCCCGAACCGTCGAGTTCCCGCTTCAGGAACGCCTCGTACGCCTCGTCGTCCAGGTGCGTCCCGGGCAGGTCGTCGAAGTCGTCCTCGTCGTCGAAGGCCGTGCCTCGAGGAGTGCCCACGTCTACGAGCTCACCGCCGCGCGGCGCCAGCGCTCGGGCAGGAAGCGCTGCCACGTAGGACGCGCCGAGAGGAGATCCGGATCCATGCCACCCGGCCAGTCCGGGGGGGAGGGCGGGACGAGAAGGTTCATGCGCGCATCCCACAGATTGCGGTCCGCCTTTCTGGCGTTGCAGTCGAGACACGCGGTGACGCAGTTGCCCCAACCGTGCGCGCCGCCTCTCGATCTTGGGATGACGTGATCGATCGTCAGGAGATCGGGGTGCGGACGCTTGCCGCAGTACATGCAGCGATAGCCGTCGCGGCGGTGGACGTTGCGGCGCGTGAAGGAGACCTGGATCTCCGGGAAGCCCCCGTACTGCCTGAGGACGATCACCTCCGGCACGGGGAAGTCGAACCCGATCCCGCGCAGCCGCCCCGCCTGGAACGACCCGCGGAGGACCCAGGCCGCCCAGTTCGCGACCTCGTAGGTCTCCGGATGCACGGCACCCGCCACATCGCGCGCCATGAGCAGGACGGCGCGACGTACGGTCGTCGTGGAGATGGGCACCCACGAGCGGTTCAGGACGAGGGCGTGCGAATCGAGCATGCCGCGATGATGGTAACGAGGTGGACGGGTGCGCAAAGCCCCCTCCGCCAGGAGCCCACGCCGATCCCGGGAACCTCCGCCTCGCCGACGAGCCCTTCCCCGGGGTCCGTGTCCCCGGGTGGTTCACCGCCCTCCGTAGGCCTCCCGGATCAAGGCCTCGTAGCGCTCGTGGATCACGTGTCGCTTGAGCTTGAGCGTCTGCGTGAGGGTCCCGTCGGCCACGTCGAGCGCCTTGGGCAGAACGGCGAACCGGGTGACCCGCTCGAACGGGGCGAGGCCGGCCGTCGTGCGCACCACCTCCTCGTGCAGGAGCCGCTTCACCTCGTCGTTCTCCACCAACTCCTCGTAGGCGGGAATCCCGGAGATGCGGAGCGCCTTCGCCACCTCGGCGGGCGCCGGGAGCAGCAGCGCGGCCAGGGTCTTCCGATCCTGCCCGACCACCACCACCTGCTCGACGTACGGCGACGAGAGCAACGCCGACTCCACCCGGCTCGGTTCGATGTTCTCGCCGCCGGCGAGCACGATCGTCTCCTTGGCGCGCCCTCGGAAACAGAGGTCCCCCTCCTCGGTGAGGAAGCCGAGGTCGCCGGTGTTGAACCAGCCGTTCTCGTCGATGACCTCGCGGGTGAGCGCCTCGTCGTGGTGATAGCCCCGCATGACGTTGGGGCCCCGCGTGAACACGAGACCCGGCTCGCCGACCTCGAGCTTCGCGCCCGTGTTCAAATCGCGGATCTCGATCTCGACCTCGGGCACGGCCGTACCGATCGTGCCGAGGACGTTTCGCTCTTCCCGGCGCACGCTGACGACGGGGCTGGTTTCCGTCAGGCCGTAGCCGACGATGATCGGCAGGCCGATGGTGCAGAAGAACTTCTCGATGTGCGGGGGCATGAGCCCGCCACCGCTGACGGCGCCCCGCATGCGTCCACCGGTGGCGGCTCGCACCTTGCCGAAGACCACCTTGCTCGCCAGGCGCTCGAGCGGCCAGGTCGCGGCAGCGACGAGTCCCCCCAGGCCCCGCATCACGAGATTGCCGACGACTCCCGGACCGCGGGGCTTGCGGACGCGCAGGCTGTGCCCGCGCGCGCGATCGCGTCCCCAGCGGTGCGCGGACGCGATCGCGTACGCGCCCTCGAACATGCCCTTCTTGAGCCCTCCCCCCCGCTCCACCGCCCTGATCACGCCCTGGTACACCGTCTCCCAGAGACGCGGCACCGACGCCATGAACGTGGGTCGGTACACGAGGAGGTCGCCCTTGAACCTCCGCCGGTCCGTGTAGCAGATCTTGCTGCCCGCCACGAAGGCGGCGTACTCGATGGTCCGCTCGAAGCTGTGCCACGGCGGCAGGATGGAGAGAAACACCTCATCGGAGGTCATGTGGACCAGCGAGGGCAGCACGGCCACCTGGTGCCCGAAGTTGGACTGCGTGAGGACCACGCCCTTGGGCCTGCCCGTGGTGCCCGACGTGTAGATGATCGTGGCGACGTCGTCCGGCTCGACGGCCGCGGCCTGCTCCGCGAACCCGGGCCCGTCCTTGCCCAGCTCCACGAGGTCGTCGAGGGTCCGGCCCGGCGCGTCCCGGCCGTCGATGGTGAGGATCTCCCCCATCGTGGGCACCCGGTCGCGGATCTCCTCCAGGGCCCGTGCGACGCTCGCGTCGTGGACGAGGACCACGCCGGCCTCGGCGTGCTCGAGCAGGAAGGCGATCTCCTCGATCGGCGTGTCCGTGCCCCGCGGCACGGAGGCCGCGCGCGCGAGCTGGATGGCGATGTCGGACACGATCCAGTCGCGCGAGTTGTCGGCGATCAGGCCCACCCGCTGCCCGGGCCCGACGCCGATCCTCCGCAGGCCCTCGGCGCCTGCGGCGGCACGGGCCAGCATGTCCTCCAGGCTGACCGTGCCCTGGGTGTCCTCCTGGGCGGCGCCCTGCCCCGCCCCCTGGCGGGCGATCTCGAGGTGAGCCGGAACCGTACGAGGTGTGTCGCTCATGGCGGCACAGCGTACAGGAGACGGCATTCCGCCGCCGCCCCCGCGCTTCTCCCGCGCGCCCGACCCTGGGTGCCGGACCCTGGGTGCGGGACCCCGTGTGCCGTGTCTAGCGGCGATCCCCCGCCGGGAGGAAGATCCAGGTCTCCGTCCCCCCCTCGACCGTGCGTCTCCGCCGCACGATGCCCGCAACGGGTTCGTCCGGGTGGATGTCGAGGAACCACGTACGACCCGCCGCGCCGTACTCCGTCATCTGCACCTCGTACACGAAGAGGAGACGCCCGCCACGCTGGACCCACAGCGGTCGCACGGTGTCCAACGTGACGTCGAGGCCGTAGGGCATTCCGAACGCGTTGAGGTCGAAGAGCTCGACGTCCTCCCGGAGGTCGCCCGACTCCTCGCAGGACTTCCCGGGAGGCGGCTGGCGCAGCCCCGCCGCGAGGTAGGGACGAGCCATTCGCAGGCCGTGGAAACGGCCGAGCCGCTCGGGTCCGTTCCGGGGCCGCAACACGACGCCGGGCTCCCGAACCTCGAGGCAGCCGACGATTCCCGGCGTCGTCGTCGACTCGATCTGCACGCATTCGCCGAGCCGTGCACCGAGCATCGGATTCTCGAGGTTGAACACGAGCGCCTCGGGCACGCGCTCGGAGGGCAGCACGTGGAAGTAGATCCAACCGAGCACGAGGCTGGCGGCCACCAGGAAGAGGAGCACCACCCGCTCGGTGAGACCGCTTCCACGGGGCGACGGGGCGGCCATCAGCGAGGGCTCCAGTCGACGAGTTCCCAGGTTCGATCGCGACGCTGCCACCGGACGAGACCGAACACGGGCACCGACTCGTCGAGCCAGGCGACGACGTGGTCCGCGCCTCCCGCTTCCGGCAGCGCGGGGTCGATGAGGTCCACCCTCCACAGCTCGCGCGGCTTGCCCTGCCAGGAGACCGCCGCCCAGCGGATGCGGCTCCAGATCCAGACCCGGTCGTAGCCTTCCGGGTCCGCGGGCGCCATCAGCGGGTAGAGGCCGTGCCGGGTCGGACGGTGCTCGTAGACCTCCGTCCCCCCCGGCAGCGGGTCGCCGCTCCGGTCCCTGCGGATCGACCAGATCCGGATCCGGGGGGGCCGCTCGGGACCGCCCGGCACCGCCATCTCGACCTTGAAGGTCCAGGTCTCGCCCCGCTCGTCGCGGTAGGTGGCCGACTCACCGGCGCGGGCGTCCGTGATGAGGCGCGTGGCGTCGAACAAACGGCCGGTGGACGCGGTCGCGCCGCCCGTTCCCCCCGCAAGGGCGGGGTAGACGATCAGGGCCGCCAGGATCAGCACGACGGCACTCAGGAGAAGGATCAGGGCACGCACGGGATCCTCCAGCCTCCATTCGTGGCCCCTGGACGGTTCCCGGCTGCCAGGACCGCCCTGCCCCGAAGGCTGATTCTACCTCCGCCGAGGCGAATGCAAGGCCGCGCGAAACCTCCGGGGGGGTGTCATCGTCGCTACAATCGCCCGACCATGCCCCTGGGTTCCGGTGCCCCGATACAAGGAGATCTCCTCATGTCCGACGCTCTTCCCGCGTTCAACGATGCCAACTTCGAAGCAGAGGTGAAGGAGAGCTCCCAGCCCGTCCTGGTCGACTTCGGTGCCGAGTGGTGCGGCCCCTGCCGGGCCCTGGCTCCCATCGTCGAGGAACTGGCCACCGAGTACGACGGCCGCCTGAAGGTCGGCACCGTCGACATCGACACGAGCAAGCAGGTCGCGGCCCAGTTCGGGATCATGTCCGTCCCGACGATCATCTTCTTCAAGGACGGCCAGCCCGTGGACAAGGTCGTGGGCCTGCGCCCGAAGGCCGAGCTGAAGACCCGGATCGACGGCCTCCTGGGTTGACGAAGCGGTCCCAGAACGGCACGCCGAAGGGCGACGTCCCCGACCCGGGGCCGTCGCCCCTTCAAATTTTCCAAATGTCATCGAAACATCACGGGCTCCGAGTCGTCTAAGAGTGTGGACGGCCCCGAAAAGGGCGGTCCCGGAGAGTCGCAGCCTCAACCCTCCTCCCTCCCTCCCTCGAGGCTCCTCTCCGAGCCCCCGGGGGCCCTGACGGGCCTCCGGGGGTTTTCTATTTTCTGGCGCCAAGAGCGCTATCTCTTCAGCCTGGCGCGCTTCGCGCGGCAGGCTGGCCCAGAAGGGAAATGGACAGAGGCGAGCCGGTCAGCGCTTCACCCACGTGCCTCCGCTGTCCTTCGCCAAGCGCTTCAGGACGCCCCGCCAGCGGGCGGCGATGCCGTCCGTGCCCACGGAGATCACGTCGATCCGGGCCCTTCGCCACCGATTCAGCCTCCCGACCTCGGTCAGGAGATCGGTCTTCGTGAAGAACTGGCCGGCGCTCGGCGCCCCGTCGCTCAGGAGCACCACGGTGTCGATCTCCTCGTCGGCGAGACCGGCGGCAAGCCCGTCGAACAGGGCCGTCCGGCCCCCCGGTCGCATGTCCGCGAGCCAGCGGGCGAGTTTCCGCCTCCGGCTTCGGGTCAGGCGCACGGTCTCCGGGAAGGCGGCCTCCACGCCGCTCTGGAACACGAACACGTTCCCGGACGCGGGACCGAGGGCCTCCAACGCCCCGTCCAGCGCCTCGCACGCCTCGTCCCACCGGCTCCGACCGTCCTTGAGCCTCCGGGCCATGCTCCCGGACCCGTCGAGCACGAAGGCGACGTGCCGGGATTCCACCGCGAGCCCCAGGAACCGGGACCTGGCGACGGTCCGGCCGCCTCGCCCGGGAAGCGGACGGCTGCCGCGATCCGCCTCCTCGCGAGCCGACGGATCGAAGGAGGCTCCGTCGGTCGCGAGCCACGCCACCCAGACGTCGGGCTCCGGGTCGAAGGGGATGCCGGTGAGGGCCACGAGCGACTCGTGGGCAGCCGTGACCACCCGGCAGCGCCCGTCGCCGAGCGTGCGCGCGAGGGCGGGCAGGAGCCGGGCATCCGGCACGCGCCGGGAGAGCTCCGCCGCGAGGAATCGGACCGACCAGACCGCATCGTCGAGTCCGTGCAGCAGGGCGACCACCGCCTTGCCACCGCCCTGCAGAGGGGGCGTCCCCACGACGGAGCCCTCCAGGGCGGAGAGCCGGACCCGCCAATCCGGGTCCCTCAGGAGCGGCGCGACCTCGACGTCCGACGCGCCGCGGGCGACGAGGGCGTCGACGGCGAGCGCGCGCACCTCCCCGTCCCGGTCGGCGAGATGGCGCCGGAGTGCATCCTCCACCCCTTCGCTTGCGTCGTCGGCCAGCCAGGAGAGGGCTGCGCGGCGCACCTCGGCCTCGGTGTCCTCGAGCCGCGCGAGCAGCGCGCGCCGCCCCCGCGCGTCGGCCCAGAGAGCCAGGGCGCGGCAGCCGTCCGCCTTCGCGGTCGCGTCCTTCAACCAAGTCGGAGGCCAAGCGG
>JAUXCH010000110.1 GCA_030618975.1 Planctomycetia bacterium | reverse complement strand
GAGCGTTTCACCGGTACCGCAAGGACGGCCTCGTTCTCTGGGGCGAGGATCGGGCGCGCTACGAGCTCGTGCAGGAGGGGAGTGGCCACGCGCTTCGCCTGGAGATCCTCGAACGACCCGGGAGCGCGGACAAGGGGGCCTGGGGAGGGCTCGTCGCACTGAACCGGTTCCGCTCCGATCACGGACTCGCGCCTCTGGGCTACGACGCCCAGCGATCGTCGGCGTGTCGCAAGCACGCCGAGTACCTGGCGGCCAACCGCAAGCGCGGCCGGAAGGACACGGGCGGAACGACGCACGACGAGACCCCGGGCCTGCCCGGCTACACGCAGGCAGGCGCGCAGGCGGGCGCGAGCAGCAACATCGGACCCGGGGGGGACCTGGCTCGCACCGTCGAACGCTTCGGCCGGACGATGCTCCATCGCGTGGCCTCGTTCTGCGAGTCGAACGTGAGCGTGGGCCTCGGCGCCACGCGCAGGGCGGGTGGCTGGTCCGTGATCTGGGCCGGCTCCCCCGTCGCCGACGGCGACGTGCCCGTCCTCGTGCCCGCGCCCGGAGCGCACGGCGTGCCGCGTGGGGGCGCCTCCGAGTGGCCGCCTCCGGACCGCGTACCGGGCGCGTACACGAACCGCGTCGGGTACCCGGTGTCGGTCACCTTCGAGCCGATTGCGTACACCGGCGTGAATCTCGTGCTCACCGCGGCGGACGGGAAGACGCCCGTGCCGGGCCACGTCTTCACGCCGGCGCAGCCGATCGCGAGTCGTTTCCCGAGAAACGGGGCGAGCGCGTTCTACCTGCCGAGCTCTCCGCTCGAGCACGGCGCGCAGTACTGGGCGGTCTTCACGGCGACGCAGGGCGGCAAGCCCGTCCGCTTCGCCTGGACGTTCTTCGTCGACTGAGCGGACGTGAAGGGTGTCAGGACCGTCGCGGGGCGTGGGGCCGGCGTCGCCGGTCGGAACCCCGCGAAACGCGCGGCCGTTTCTTCAGCTTGGCGGCACCTGACCCCGAAGTCCCCGAAGTCGTGACCCCGAGGCGCGGCTATCGGTCGTCGCGGCGGCCGAAGCGACTCGTCAGGGCGCTCTTGAGCTTGTTGCAGGCTCCGGCGAGCGCTTCCCCGGCCTCCGCCGCGTCGTGGTCGACCGCGACGGGGTCCATCCCGCGCGGCCGCGCCTCGATCCCGCAGTGCTTGTCGATGCCGCGCTTCTGTCCGTTGACGTCCTTCATGTGCACCTCGACGAGCGTCAGCTGATCGGAGAGGTACTGGAGCGTCTCGGAGACACGCTCCTCTGCGAACGCACGGAACGTCGGAGGAAGCTCGGGGTCCTGGATGTGGATCTGAATGCGCATGGCGAGAGGATAGCTCCCGGTAGGGGGCGCGGCGGCCGAAGCGACGCGTCAGAAGGATGGAAGGATGGCAGGATCACCCTCTCGGCAGTCGGGCCGGAGCACGGAGACCATCGCCTGGGTGCGGTCGGCGTCGCCGGGCGGAAACCCGCGAAAAGCGGGGAGTATCGCCTGACCGATCCGATGCCGAAAAGCGCGGAATTTCACCTGACCCCGATGCCTTCCCCGATGCGCCTCACTTATCCCGGATGTTCTCCAGCGCCTTCTGGGCGGTCACTCGCACCTGCGGGTCGTCGTCCTTGACCAGGCGTCTCAGCGTGGAGACGGCGGACTTCGCGTCCTTGCCGATCCTGCCCAGGGCCCAGGCGGCCTGCACCTTCGTCGCGGTTCGGCCTTCCTTGCACAGCGCGATCAGCGCGCGGACCGACGGCTTGCCGATGCCGGCGAGCGCGCGCGCCGGCCTCCAGTCCCGGACGCGGGCCGCTGCCGGGAGCGCCTCGGCGAGCTTCGGCACCGCCTTCTTCGCGTCGGGCCCCATCTTTCCGAGCGCTTCGATCGCCGCCCGGACGTACGCGGTGTCCACGTCGCGCATCGCCCGCAAGAGATGCGGAACGGCGGGCTTGCCCACGGCCGCCAGCGCCTCCACCGCGGCCGCGCGGACGTCCGGGTCGGTCGTCGAGAGGGCGAGGCGCAACGCGGAGAGCGCGGGCTCGGCCTTGGGCCCGAGGCGCGCAAGCGCTCTCAGTACCTCGATCCGGGCCGCGCGATCTTCCTTCGCGCGCCGGTTCGCGAGGCGACCCAGCGCCTCGACCGCCTTGCCTTCCACGTCGCCCAGCGACCCCAGGGCCTGGATCGCCGCCCGCCGCGCCTCGGACGGGCCCTGTTCGGCGAGCCGGGCGAGCCCTTCGATCGCGCCCCGCGCGCGACGGCCGACGCTTCCGAGGAAGAGCGCGGCCTGGGCGAGGAGGGCGGGCGGACCGCCGCGGTCGAGCAGCTCCTCCACGTCCGACACCGCGGCTCCCGCCTTGGGTCCGATCCGGGTCAGGGCACGCAGCGCGGCAACCTGTTCGTTCGGCTTCCCTCGCGCCAGCACGGCCAGCAGCGGTTCGACCGCGTCCCTCCCCTGCTGCCCGAGCCCCAGCACCGCGCCCGTCACGACCTCACGGTGCGGGGAGCCGAGGCCCGGGATCAGGGCCTGCACGAGCGCTTCGCCCTGCGCGTCGATCCGCTCCAGGCCCTCGCGCGCGGCGTCACGGACCAACACGGGACCGCGGCCCTGCACCGCGTAGAGAACGGCGACCGCGCCCTCCACCTCGGTGCCCATCGCGGCCAGTGCGCGCACGGCCGCGACGCGGAGCGGCACGGCGCCCGAGAGCGCAGCCTCGGCCACCTGCTCCGCAACGGGTCCGCCGGCCGGGCCCAGTCGTTCCACCAATTCCAGCGCGAGTCGGCGCGTCTCGAGGTCCTTGCTCCCGAAACAGGACGCGACGATCTCGAGCATCACCGCCGGGTCGGTGCCCGTCGCGGCGAGACCACGCGCGGCTGCGACCCGCACGCGGGGTGACGCGTCACCGAGACGTTGTTCGAGGGCCTTCCTCACAGCGTCGCTCGTGGGGTCGGCGTCGCCGAGAGCGGTAGCCGTCTCCGCGCGGGCCACCTCGTCCGCGAGCTCGAGACCGGCGAGGAGGAGAGCCTCCGCCTCGGCGTCCGACGTCTCGAGGCGTCGGAGGATGCCCGCCGCGGCGATGCTCACCCGCGGCGCGGGGTCGGCGAGCAGCGTGCGCAGACGGCTCGTCGATCCGGAGATCGCGTCGGGCAGACGGGCGAGGGCGTGCAGCGCGTGGCGGCGCACGCCGGCGTCCGCGTCGTCGAGGGCGCCGACGATCGCCTCGGCGACCGGCTCGCACCGCCGCCCCAGCGGCGCGAGACCCGCCGCCGCCTCGCGTCGCACCTCGACCGACGCGTCGCCGAGCAGCTCGCCCAGGGTGTGTACGGCCTGCTCGGAGGGATCGCACGACGCGAGCGCCGCGGCCGCGGCCGCGCGGACCCGGGGATCGGTCGACGCGGCGTAGGGCAGCAGCACCGCGCCGGCCGACGCCGTGCGGTAGGCTGCGACGGCGCGGAGCACGCGGACGGTCGTGTGGGGATCCAGCGTTCCGCCCGCGAGAGCGGTGGCGAGGTCCGACCGGTCGGGCGGCAGCCGCGGGTAGCGCTGCGGGGTCCTCAGGCACAGCACGGCCATCGCCGTCGTGTACGCGCGTCCGCCGTCGGCGCCCCAGGGGCCGTCGGTGTCCCAGGAGCCGGCGTAGGCGCACGGGTCGGTGTCCTTGCGTTGCCCCCCGACCAGCGCCCCTTCCAGTGCCTTCTGCCACGCCCGCGCCACGCCGCCGCCCACCGCGTCCATGGCGAGAGCGCCGTAATACCAGTAGTAGAGGTCGATGTTGCCCCCGCCCGGTGTCCAGCGGGGCAGGCATCCGTAGAGCAGCCGCGTGCCCTTCTGCAGGAACACGGCATCCGCGTTCTCGTCTCCTCCCGGCAGCACTGCGCGGAGGAAGACGCCGATGGCCGTACACGACTCCGAGAGGTCGCCCGGGAACTCGTCGACGAGCTCCTTGGGGCGGGCCGGACACCCTCCCTTCTGGATGTAGCCCGTGCGGCCGTAGTCCGGGTCCGTCATCCGGTCGATCCACGCGCGGGCGCCCTCGTAGGTGGCGGGATCGATCGCGAACGGCGGCTCGAGTCCGGCTGCCTCGGCGGCCCGGTTCACGCGCCGGGCGGCGTAGAAGGGGACCAGCATGCAGCCCGTGATCGAGGTGTCGTTGTCGCGCGGGCGGATCCCGTAGCGCCACGCGAACCCGGGGTTCCTCGCCCGCGCGGAGAAGGCCAGGGCCTTGCGTGCGGGGCCGAGGAGCCGCACGTCTCCCGTCTCGCCGAAGGCCTCCACGAGCGCGAGCGCCCCGAAGGCGTGGTTGTAGACGTAGTGTTGGCTCGACCGTGGGCCGACACACCCTTCGGGATCCTGGACGGCGACCAACGCGGCAAGCGCCTTCGCGACGACGGCCGAGTACGTCGTGCCGCCTTGGTGTGCGTGACCGGCGGCGAGGAACGCGCAGACGGCCATCCCCGTGACGCCGGGGTCGTAGAGGGCCTTCCCCTTCCCCTTCAGGTCTGCGCGCCCCTTCTTCCCGTCACACCATCCCAGGTTCGCGGCCTGCCAGAGGCCGCTCTCGGACTGGTGCGCCGCCAGCCAGCGCAGACCCGTCGAGACCGCGTGCGCCACGTCGGAATCGGCCGGTCCAGGTACGCGTACCCCGTAGGGGAAGAGACGCGCGTGGGGCGCCGGGTCTCCTTCTCCGGTCTGCTCGGCGTCGTCCGCGCCGACGGATCCCGCGAACAGGAGCGGGACCGCCAGGGTCAGGGCCAGGAGCCGCTTCCAGTCCATGGTTCCTCCGTGCCCCATTCTGCCCGCGTGGGGCGCGCGAGGGAACCCGCCCTTCCGACCCGCCGGTCGCTCAGGCCCCGAGCCGGCGGAGAGCTTCGAGGATCACGGGCAGGCTGTGGTCGAGGCGGTGTCCGTCCTCCACCTCGACGAGCTCGACGTGGGGACCCGATCGGCCGCGGTAGCGGCGGCTGCCTGCGACGTCGCAGACGTCGTCCTGTCGTCCGTGGATCACGATCGTGGGCAGACCGTCGGGGGCTGCGAGCGTGTCCGGCGCCGCCGGCGGCTCGTCCAGGAGGAGGGCGGGCGCGAGCAGGCAGAGCCCGGTGAATCGCTCGGGACGGCGTGCGGCCACGATCGCCGCCGTCAGGCCTCCGTAGGAGGAGCCTGCCAGGAGGACGGCGCCCTCCGCGCTCAGCGCCTCGATGCGCTCGATGCGCGCGGCGAGCGGCAGGCCTTGGAGGTCCGGGGCCAGGAGGTCGAGACCTGCGCCGTGGAGGTAGCGGACCTTGGTGCCGTGCGGCGAACCCTCGAGTCCGTGGGCGAAGAGGATCATGCGTTCTTCCTCCGGCAGCGGGTGGTCAGCGGATGCCTCGCACGATCGCGCTGAAGTCCTCGTCCTGCGCCTCCAGGGAGCGGAGCAGGGCGAACTGGGCGCGGCAGCGGTCCAGGTTGTGGCCCGGCCGGTGCGTCTTGAAGTACGGGTCGCCTGCGAGGTGGTCCGTCAGGAACCGCAGGCCGATCGTGAAGGTGATGAGACGGCCGGAGAAGGCCAGGAGACCCCGCTCGGTCTCCGTCAGCCGTTCGCCCATGGCCTCCAGGTAGCCGCGGGCGAGCCCCTCGAACAGGTCGGGCCGCGCGCGGACCTGCTCGAGGTCGCGCTCGTCCTCGGGCGCGGTGCACGTGCTCGTGCGGACCAGGTCGCCGAAGTCGTAGAGGCCGAGGCCCGGCATGACCGTATCGAGGTCGATCACGCAGAGGCCCTCGCCCGTCGCGTCGTCGAACAGCACGTTGTTGATCTTCGTGTCGTTGTGCGTGATCCGTTCGGGTACGTCGCCCGCGGCGTGCGCGTCGAGGAGCACGGTCGTCTCGGCCTCGCGCGCGCGGGCGAAGTCGATCTCCGCGGCCGCACCCGACGCGCGGCCGGCCGCGTCCGACTCGACCGCGCGCTGGAACGTCGCGAAGCGGCCCGGCGTGTCGTGGAAGCCGGGCAGGGTTTCGGGGAGGCGGGGCGGGGGCAGGTCGCCGAGCGCGTGCTGGAAGCGTCCGAAGGCGAGCGCCGCCTGGTAGGCCACGGCGGGCGAGGCGGCGACGTCGTGGCTGCGGGCCCCGTCGACGAACAGGAACGCGCGCCACCAGCGTCCCTTGCCGTCCCGGTGGCAGAGGTCGCCGCCGCGCGTGGGAACGAGCGTGAGCACGCGGCGATCCAGGTCGGACACGCCTGCGGCCGCGAGCTTCGCGCGCACGTGGTCGGTCACGCGGCGGATGGTCTCCGTCACCTGGGCGGGGTCCTCGAACACCTCGTGGTTGACGCGTTGGAAGAGGAATCGGCGCTTCGCCGTCGTCGTCACCCGCCAGGTGTCGTGGATGTGGCCGGACCCCCACGGCTCGGCGTGCACGACGGTGCCCTCGATCTCGAAGGCCCGGGCGACGGGGGTGAAGTCGACGGTCACGCGCTCTCCCAGAGAGGAGCCTCGGCCGCCAGCGCCTCGGTGACCCATTCGCGGTCGGCGGGCCACGTGATGCCGAGCCAGCGCTCCGTCGTGGGGAGCACGCGCACGCGGAGTCCCTCCTCCGCGATCAGCGCGCCCACCTCCGTCGGCAGCTGGAACTCGGTTCCGCCCCGGAAGTGCTCGAAGCGCGCTGTGAGCGCGTCGAGGAACGGTTGCCGGAAACCCCAGAGGTTCATCGACACGAGCGAGCGTCCCTCGGAGACCGTGAGATCCTCCTCGAGTGCCACGAGGAATCCCCCGTCGTCCTGCCGGCAGCGCGCGCGCGCGACCGGTCCGTGGGGGGAGAGCGTCTGCTCCAGCTCGAAGCCCACCATGTGGGCGTC
Organism: Planctomycetia bacterium; assembly: GCA_030618975.1. Lineage (GTDB taxonomy): Bacteria > Planctomycetota > PLA2 > PLA2 > JAEUHO01 > JAUXCH01. The sequence continues at coordinate 3,253 of JAUXCH010000110.1, read as the reverse complement.
GGCGTCTCCGTGCGCGAGGGCTTCGGCCAGGACGGCGAACGACGCCGGACCGTAGTGGTCGTCGGCGTTGGCGACGGCGAACGGACCGTCGAGGGCGCCCTCTGCGCAGAGGAGCGCGTGCGCCGTGCCGAGGGGGTCGCGCTGGAAGGCGTACCGGATCCCGACGTGGCGGGCCGCGCTCTGGAGCCGCTCCGCGAAGCGCGGCTGCGCCTCTCGCCTCACGACGAGGACCACGCTTCCGAAGCCGGCCCGTACGGCGTCGCGGATCGAGTACTCGAGGAGGATCTCCCCGTTCGGGCCCAGGGGTTCGAGCTGCTTCGAGCCGCCGAAGCGAAGGCCCGCGCCGGCGGCGAGCAGGACGAGGGTGGGACTCGGCAACTCGGCTCTCCTGTGCGCTCCCGCCACGGACGACGGGATTGTAGGGGCGGGACTCCAGGGCGGCCCGTGCGTACCATTCCCGGATGCGCAGCGCTGCTCTCCTCCTCCTCCTGCCACTGTTTCTACCCGCGTGCGGGGAGGCCGACACCGTCGTGCGGCCCAATCTGATCTACGTGCTCGCCGACGACCTGGGCTGGGGCGAGGTGGGCGCGTACGGCCAGACGAAGATCCGCACGCCGCGCCTGGACCTCCTCGCGGCGGAGGGTCTGCGCTTCACGCAGCACTACGCCGGAAGCGCGGTCTGCGCGCCGTCGCGCTGCGTGCTGCTCACCGGCCTCCACACAGGCCACGCGTTCATCCGAGGCAACGACGAGATGGCTCACCGCGGCGACGTGTGGAACGACCCGGAGCTCGAAGGGCAGCGGCCCCTGCCGGAGGGCACGGTCACCCTGGCCCGGCTCCTGGAGCAGGCCGGTTACGCCACTGGCATGGCCGGGAAGTGGGGGCTGGGCTGGGCCGGTTCGTCGGGGGATCCGAACGGACAGGGCTTCGACCACTACCTGAGCGTGCTCTGCCAGCGGGAGGCGCACAACCACTACCCCACGCACCTCTGGCGGGACGGCGAGAAGGTGCCGCTCGACAATCCGTTCTTCAAGGCGCACCAGCGCCTGCCGCAGAATGCCGACCCGAGCGATCCCGCGTCCTACGCGGGCTACTCGGGCCGTGACTACTCGATGGACCGGCTGACGGAGGACGCCCTGGCGTTCGTCCGGGCGCACAAGGACGAGCCGTTCTTCCTCTACGTGCCCTACCTCGTGCCCCACGTGGCGCTCCAGGTGCCCGCGGACTCGTTGGCGGAGTACGCCGGCGCGTTCGAGGAGACGCCCTACCGCGGCGACCGCGGCTACCTGCCGCACCGGACGCCGCGCGCGGCCTACGCCGCGATGATCACGCGCATGGACCGCGACGTCGGCCGCCTCGTCGACCTCGTCGACGAGCTGGGTCTCGCCGAACGGACGCTGATCGTCTTCAGCAGCGACAACGGACCCAGTTGGGTGGGGGGCGTGGACCGCGAGTTCTTCGAGAGCAGCGGGCCGTTTCGCGGCCGCAAGGCAGAGCTCTATGAAGGCGGGATCCGCGTGCCGATGATCGCGCGGTGGACGGCGACGATCGCCCCGGGACGCACCACGGATCACGTGTCGGCGTTCCAGGACGTGCTGCCGACCTTCGTCGCGGCCGCGGGCGGCGAGGTGCCGCAGGGGCTCGACGGCCTGTCCTTCCTGCCGACGCTGCGGGGGCGGGGCGAGGCGCAGGCGACGCACTACGTTCTCTACTGGGAGCACGCCCGGCGCTGGCAGGCGGTGCGGACGGGGCGCTGGAAGGGGCTGAGGAAGAAGCCCTCGGCGCCGCTCGAACTCTACGACCTCGAGGCCGATCCCGGCGAGACGACGGACGTCGCTTCGAAGCACCCGGAGGTCGTGCGAAAGATCCTGGCGCTCCTGAAAAGCGAGCGCTCGCCCTCCGAGCACTTCCCGCTCGGCAGGGCGGACTGAAGCGCGCCTACCAGAACAGGACGTAGAGCGCGATCGTCGCGACGACGATCCCGACGCCCCAGCGCTTCGCGCCGCGGCTGGGCGTGGTGTCGATGCCTTCGACGACGGGCAGCCGCACGGGCTCGGCCAGGGGGCGGATCGCCGTGAGGAGGGCCATCACGGCGACGATGACCAGGAAGGTGATCGCCATGTGGTTGAGGAAGGCGATGTCGGGGAACCGCCAGAGCAGGAAGCCGTACACCACGATGTTCAAGAGCATGCCGACGATGGCCGCCACCGGCGGCGCGCGCCGAACGACGAGCCCGAAGACGAACACGGCCACGATGCCGGGCGAGATGAAGCCCTGGAACATCTGGATGTACTTGAAGATCCCGCCGAACGCCGGGTTGTCGAGACGGGGCGCGATGGCGCAGGCCAGCAGGACGAAGACGCCCGTGGCGATGCGGCCGATCGTCACCAAGCGCCGGGAGGACGCCTCGGGGCGCAGGTGCCGCTTGTACAGGTCGATGGTGAAGATGGTGGACGCGGAGTTCAGCATCGAGTCGAGACTCGAGAGCACGGCGCCGAACAGCGCCGCGAACATGATGCCCCGGAGCCCCACGGGCAGGATCTCGCGGATCAACGTGGGATAGGCCTGGTCCCCGTTGGCGATCTGCTCGCCGTAGAGCTGGAAAGCCATGATCCCCGGGAAGATGATGATGAACGGGATGACGAGCTTGATGCTCGCGGCGAGCATGATGCCCTTCTGACCTTCCGCGACGCTCTTCGCGCCCAGCGTGCGCTGGGTGATGAACTGGTTGAGCCCCCAGTAGAAGAGGTTCGGGATCCAGATGCCCAGCAGCAGAGCGGTCCACGGGATGTCGGGGTGGTCCGCCGGCATGACGAGGTGGAGCTTGTCGGCGTTCTCCGCGAGGAAGGCGTCGAGGCCGCCCACGGCGTGCAGGCCCAGGCCGAGCACGATCAGGCCGCCGATCAGCAGCGCGCTGCCCTGGAAGAGGTCGGTCCAGACGACGGCTTTCAGTCCGCCGTAGATGGTGTACGCGCCCGCGATCAGACCGATCAGCCAGACCGCGACGGTCAGGTCCACGTCGAAGATCGTGGCGAGCCCGACGGCGCCCGAGTAGAGGATCGAGGCGAGGCCGACCGCCACGTACATGATCATCATGAAGGCCGCCATGATCGAGCGCGCGGCGACGTTGTAGCGGTACTCGAGGAATCCGGGGATCGTGTAGATGCCGCACTTGAGGAAGCGCGGAAGGAGCACGAGCGCGACGAAGACGAGTGTGATCGCGGCGATCCACTCGTAGCTTGCGATAAGTCGG
>JAUXCH010000933.1 GCA_030618975.1 Planctomycetia bacterium | reverse complement strand
GCGGTCGTCGACGCCGGACCGCTCTACGACCCGATGGTGAGCCTGCTGCTGGAGCGAGGCGTGCCCACCTTCCGGACCGCGGACCGCGCGCTACGGCTGTTCGCCCGCTACTGCCAGTGGCGGTGCGAGCACCCACGGGGGATGCCGGCGTGAGCGACCGCGCGCCCCTCGTTTCCGTCATCGTCCCCACGTACCAGCGTGCGGATCGGATTGCCGAGGCGGTGGACAGCGTGCTCGCGCAGACGCTCGAGGACTTCGAGGTGCTGCTCGTAGACGACGGCTCGACGGACGGCACGGATGACGTGGTGCGGACGTGCTTCGCTCGGGAGCGGCGGCTGCGGTACCTCGCCAAGGCCAACGGCGGGCCGGCGAGCGCGAGGAACCACGGCCTCGAGCGTGCGCGTGGCACCTACGTGTCCTTTCTGGACAGCGACGATCTCTACGAGCCCGAGCACCTCGCTTCGCAGGTGGAGCGGCTCGCCTCGGCGCCCGGCGCCGGCGTGGTCGTCTGCGACGCGCAGTACGTGGGCGCCTGGAAGCACGAAGGGAAAACGGTGTTCGGCCGCACCAGCTTCCTGCCCCCCGTGGATCTCGACGCGATCCTCGACGGCGCCTGGGTCCTTCCGTCCTGCCTGATGTTCAGGCTCGGCGACGCGCCGGAGGTCCGCTACGACGAGACGTACCGCGTCGTGGAGGACGTGGAGTTCCTCGCCCGGCTCTACGTCCAGGGACTCGGAGGCGTGCTCAACCGCCGCGTGCTCACCCAGTACCGCAAGCTCGGAGGGCAGGCGACCGACGACGATCTCGCCATCCAGAAGGGGATGCTCCGCATCCTCGAGTCGTATGCCGATCGATCCGGCCACCCACGCCGCCACGCAACCCAAAGGGCCCGCCGCAAGGCGCGGATCCTCATGAAGGAAGGGCGGTGGAGGGAGGCCCGGCCGCACCTCGAGACCTGGTTCCGCGAGCGCCCGAGCGTCTGGCCGCTCTGGCACCTCCTCGAGAGCTACGTCCGGAGTCCCCGTCGGTGAGCGCCCCCCGCGTCTCCGTGCTCATCCCCACGTACGACCGGGCGGACCTCGTCCCGGGCGCGGTGGAGAGCGTCCTCGAGCAGACGTACGGCGACGAGCTCGAGATCCTCGTCGTCGTCGACGGATCGACGGACGGGACGGCCGACGTGCTGCGCGCGCGGTTCGACGACGCGCGCCTGCGCATCCTCGAGAAGGAAAACGGCGGCCTCAGCAGCGCGCGCAACGCGGGGATCGAGGCGGCGCGCGGGTCCTACATCGCCCTTCTCGACGATGACGACCGGTGCCTTCCCGAGCGTCTCGCGTGCCAGGTCCGTGCGCTCGACGAACACCCCGAGGCGGCGCTGTGTCTCTCCGACGCCCGCTACGAAGGAGGGGTAGGGGATCCCGAGGCCGCGACGCTCTACCGCCAGCCCGGGTACCGGACGCCGGACTCCCTCGCGTCGATGTTCGAAGGGGCGTGGACACTGCCGAGCGTCATGACGTTCAGGGCCTCCGTGCTCCGCGAGCTCCGCTTCGACGTCTCGATCCGCTGCCAGGAGGACACCGACTTCCTCTTCCGGTTCCACCGGGCGGGCCACGGCCTGATCGCGCTCCCCGACGTCCTCGTGCGCTACCGGGCGGAGGCCGGCGAGGGGGAGGAACGGATCTCCGCGCGCCGCGCCCAGATGGACGAGGCGTACGCGCGCCTCTACACGCGCCACTGGGACGCGGCGACCCCGCAGCAACGCGCGGGGGTGCACCAGCCCCTCCAGGTTCGGCGGCGCCTGGCGCGCTACCACCTCGACCGCGGCGAATGGACGCGCGCGCGTCCCCACTGCTTCGCGTGCTGGCGTGCGCGGCCGTGGAGGATCCGCCCGCTGCTCAGGGGCCTGCGCTGCCTGGTCCCGCGGGGGACGGGACCGCGCGGAGCGCGCGGCCGGGGGGGGCCTGACGCCGTACGG
>JAUXCH010000183.1 GCA_030618975.1 Planctomycetia bacterium | reverse complement strand
GTCCGATACGATCCAGCCGCGTACGTCGGCGAACGCGGACGCATGGAGGACCACATCGCGTCGACCGGGTTCCACACCTTCGACGGCCGGGGCAGCCCACTCCGGGTGACGCTCGAAGTCATCGAGTTGCGCATCGTCCAGCTCGGCCCGCCTGAGCGCGGGGTCGAGCTGGAAGGCGACCGAGGGCGCCGAGGCCGGAACGTCGATCGCGAACTCACCGCGCTCGTCCGTGACGGTGGCCCGGCGCACGAGTCCCCAGTTGCGGTAGGGCCAAGTGCAACCGACGAGCGCGTGCGGGACTCGCGCGCCGTCAGGACCGCGGACGACGCCGCCGGTGGGGAGGGCGCGGAAGAGCTCGATCCGGAATTCGTGCAGATGGTGGTCGTAACGCCATGTTGGCTGCGTTTCCCCGAGCGGGACCGAGACGTAGCGCGTGTGGCGGTAGCTGCGGGTGGGGATCTCGAGGGGTACGAGCACCCTTCCCATGTCGAGCTTGTGGAGGAGTGGGCGGACCCACCCGGGGCCGGGACGGGCCTCGACGAACACGGAGGACAAGGTCCGGCTGGTCTCAGGCACTTCGATGGTGAATGAGCCCCCTTCGTCGGTCGTGGTCTCCACGCGTGCGTACACGCGGTACTGGCCCATTCCGCAGGTCGAGTAGAACTCCTGGAACGCGGCTTCGATCGGCACGCCGGCGACACCCTGGAGTCCCCTGGGGAGGACCTCGACCACGCGACCCCTGACGACGCGTGCGGGGGGCGGGGACGTGGCTTGCCCGAGGGGCTCCTCGGCAGGAGCGGGGTCGGCTTGTGGGCGCCCCACGAGACGGACTCCATCCGGTGCAGGCGCAGCAGGCACGGCGCGCTCCACGTCGTCTTTCTCGGCGCTTCGCAGCGCGGGGGACGAGGTGTCGTTTACCCGAACCACGGCAACGGTGGCCAGGACGGCAATGCAGAGGAGGATGGACGCGCTCCGCACACCGGCTGCGCCGCAAGCGCAGTGCCCGACGCGTACCCCTGCTCGGCGTGGCCACGGAGGGCCACGACCGCTACGTGATGTAGCCGATCGTCACCGTGAGGTAGCGGAGAACGGCAGTTCGTCTGCTCAGGGCGAGCCCGCGATCCGGGACGAGTCATGATCGGGAGGTTGGCTCGACGGTGCCGACGCTCGCGGGGCAAGATGCACGCGCGCTGTCCGCGCGAGAGGGGGAGGGACGTTTGGAGGCGGAAGGAGCGGACCGTAGAATCCCGGTGTGCGAACCGTCCGTTCCGGGGTGCTGCTGCTCCTGCTCGCCCTGGGCGTCGCATGCACGGTGTGGCTGATCTCGGGCGTCGGGCGCGAGGTCGAGCCGCCGGAGGTCTCCGACGGGGAGCGCGACCTGCGGGCTCCGAGAGCGCACGCGCCGGCTCCGCCGCCGGTCGTCGGCCCGCTCCGCATGCCGGACGACTCGCTGCTCGGCGATCTCGCGCGGTGGGCGCGTACGCCCGAAGAGCACGCGCGTTGGAAGAGCGCGCTGCAGCCGGGCACCAATGGGCTCGGCCCCTTCGGGCGTCGCCTCTGGATCGGCGATCTCCTCGAGCACGTGTGGCAGGATCTCGAGACCGGCCGGCTCACGCCGGGACGCGCCGGGCACCTCTTCGCCGAGCTGTACGAGGCCGGCGTCCTCCGCCTCGAACGGACGCCTCGGACCGCGCGATCGGCGTCCCTCGGGAAGGACTGCGACATCGCACAACTGCGCGCCGCCCTCCGGGATCTCACCCAGCCCCTGCGCTCGCGGTGGGCGTTCACCCTGCATGGCTTCGAGTCGGACCCGCTCGCCACCGGGCGCGATCTCCGACTTCGCGTCTGGACGCCGCGCGGCCAGGCCGTCGCGCCGGCGCGGGTGGAGGCGACGACTTCCCTCCTCAGGCGCCTGGACGTGGCCGCTGGAGTGGAGTCCCGCGCGAGCATCGACGTCCTGGCCACCGCGGCTCGCGGCGACGACGTCTTCCCGACGCTCCGCGAGCTGCCGTTCCCGTTCATCGGCGTCTACCTGCCCGCCGACCGCCTGGCCGTCGTCGGCACCGAGCATCCGCCGGAGCAGTTCCGGCGCCTGCTGCAGCACGAGGTGATCCACGCCTGGCACCGCGCGGCCCGGCCGGATTGGCGGACGACCTTCACTGTCGAGGGCCTGGCGACCTACGGCTCCCACCTCGAGCCTTCGGACAAGGGCCTCGCCGTCCCTGCCCTGCGCCTGCGCAACGATCTCGCCTGGCTGCTGCACACGATCGATCGGTTGCAGGCCATCGGCCTGCAGCTCGAGCAGGTGCACCTTCGAGTGCTGGTGAGGGCCCGGTCCTGGGAGTTCTACTCGCTCGGCTGGTTCGCCTACGCGATCGCCGAGGCCTGCTTCGCCTACCTCGGTGCGGACGTCGTGGAGGCCGCCCTGCGAGCGGGCGGCGAGGAGGCGCTCCTCGTGCGATGCGAGTCGATCCAGTGGCCGGAGCTCATGCGCTGGATGGAGGAGCGGTCCGCGGGCGGCGCGGTCTCCGAGGCGTGGTTCGTCACGGAGAGTCCGTTGCCCGGTGAGGAGGGACCGTCGGACGACACACCCGATCCCGTGCTGCTCGCCGACCTCGGCCTCGAGGTGCCGCATCGGAAGCGGGGCGAGGTCGCCGCGCTGCTTCGTGGTCGCCGGCACGCGTCAGGGGCCGGTCGGCCCGTATCGCCCGCGGGTCTCCGCCAGGAACCGGCGGCGAGCGCACAGGGTCCGCGGTATCTAGGGCCGAGGAACTGCAAGAAGTGTCACTTCCGGCACCATCGGAGCTGGAGGCGTTCACCGCATGCACGTGCCTACGCTCTCCTCGCGCCGGGCGAGGCGGTCGAGTCGAAGCGGGCGGCCGGCCTCAATCCCGAGCGCGACTTCCGGTCCGGGAACACGTGCCTCGAGTGCCACACGACCGGGTACGGAACACCCTCCGGTTATCCGGCACCGCGGGCGGGGGAACCCCTCACCGACGAGCTGAAGCGGCGCGCGAAGGAGCACGCCGGAGTGGGGTGCGAGGCGTGCCACGGTCCCGGAAGCGACTACGCGCCGTACAAGAAGGAGAACGAGGACTACCTGCGCCCGGACCTCGCCGCGCTGGGCGCCAACGTCCCGCTCCGCGAGAAGCACTGCACGGGCTGCCACACGCCCGGATGTCCCACGATGCCGTCGGATTACGTATTCGACTTCCTGACCGCCAAGCGAAGCGACCGACTCCACGAGCACGTCCCGCTTCGGCAGCGCCACGAGGCGGGGGAGCGCTAGCCCGGATCACCGCACGAGAACGACCTCTACGCGACGCGCGTGGCACTCGCGGGGGGGGCGGTCACGCTTCCCGACGGCAACACCGTCCGGGTTCGAGTCCCGGGCTACGGCTCCGCTTGAAGGTTGTCGGCCACCGGCGTCGTGAGGCCTCGCCACGCGGGCAGGAGGCCGGCCAGGAGGCCGAGGACGACGAGCGCTCCGAGCATCTGGAGGTCGTGGCCGCCGATACCGACGTCGACGCGCACGCCGTAGGACCCGAGGAGGGTCGGTGCGGCTGCCGCGACGGCGCCGTGACCGAGCAGCAGGCCGAACGCGCCGCCGACGAGGCAGAGGATGAGGGCCTCGAGGAGGATCAGGCCGAACACGTGCGCGGGTCTCGCGCCGAGGGCACGCAGCACGGCGATCTCACGGCGGCGGCCCTGGATCGTGTTGTAGAGACCGACGAGGATCGAGACGGCGGCGACCACCGTGACGATCCAGGCGACGATCGTGACGCCTTGGTTCACGTCGCCGACGATGGCCATGAGCTTGCGCACCTGGTCGGCGGGGAGGACGGCTTGCGCCTCGGCCTTGCCGGTTCTCGACTCCTGGAGGATCAGGAGGCGGAGCGCCGGACTCTTCAGGCGCACGCCCACGGCAGAGAGCGGCCGGGCTTCCTCCTCCTGGTCGGGGACCGTGTGGCCGGGGATCGCGTAGAAGGTCGCGATCGGGATGGAGATGGCACGGTCGTGCGCCGTGCCGGTGGGCCTGAGCACGCCGACGACGGCCCACCGTTCTTTGTGCGGCTGGCCGCCTTCCACGAGCCCGTGGCTGACGCCGAACGTGGTGCCGATCCCCATCCCCGTCCGGCTCGCGACGACGCTGCCGACGACCGCTTCGAAGCGGCCCTCGCCGAAGAGGCGCCCGCGCATGCCGTCTTGGAGGGCGCGCCCCTCGCCGTCCGTGAGCACCTCGAACATCGCCGGCACCGTCCCCACGACGCGGTGGCCGCGGTAGGTGTCGCCCATGGCGTAGGGGATGGCGGCGGCGACGCGCGGGTCCTTCCGGATCGCGTCGTAGGCGCTCCAGGGCAGCGTGCCGGGCGGTTCGTCGACGTGGAAGAGGGTGGAGAGGACGATCTGGAGCGGAGAGCCCTGGGGCGGGCCGAGGATGACGTCGTAGCCGCGGGCGGTCTCGGTGAAGGAACGGTCGGCCGAGGCGCGCACGGTTTCCACCGCGACGACGAGCGCGACGCCGAGGGCAACGACGAGGGCGGTGAGGAAGCTCGAGAGGGGGCGGCGGCGGACGCTCTGCCAGGCGAGGCGCAGGACGGCAACCGAGGTCGAGAGCATCAGACGCCCATCCCGAGGGTCAAGCGGTCCTGGAAACGAACGAGCGCGCGGTCGTCGTGCGTCACGGCGAGGACGGCGGCGCCGCACTCCTCGGCGAACGCGAGGAGGAGGTCGAGGCTCTCCTTCGCGCGTACGGCGTCGAGGTTGGCGGTCGGTTCGTCGGCAAGGACGAGGCCCGGCCGTCCGGCGAGCGCACGGGCGATCGCGACGCGCTGCTGCTGGCCGACGCTCAGCTGGGGCGGCCGGTAGGCGAGGCGGTCGGAGAGACCGACGCGATCGAGGGCCTCGCGGGCCAGGCGCCGGGGCACCGTGCCCGCGCGGGGGCGGAAGGTCATGCCCAACGTGACGTTCTCGAGCGCGGTCAGGTGGGAGAGGAGGTTGAACGTCTGGAAGAGGTAGCCGACGTGCTCCGCGCGCAGGCGGTCCCGGGCGGTCTCGCCGAGACCCGTCATGGGACGTCCGACGATCTCGACGGTTCCGGCGTCGGCCGGCAGGATTCCGGCGATGACGTGGAGGAGCGTGGTCTTGCCGCTGCCGCTCTCGCCGACGACGGCGAGCGTGCGCCCTCGCTCGAGGTCGAGGCGGTCGACGCGGAGAACCTCGACGCGCCGGCCACCTGGATCGGGGAACCCCTTGCGCAGATCCCGCACCGTCAGTGCAAGAGCGTCGGCCGTCATCCGTCGTGTGCTCCCAGGCGAGGGAGCCTACCCCAGGAGCTGGCGGAGTCGTAGGACCGGTGCCGCCCGTCGCGGTCAGCCCGAGCCCGGGTGTCGCCAGTGTCCGGCCTGTGGGCTCCCGCCGGAGGTAGCATCCGCTGGATGCCCTGGCGAATGCCCCTTTCGGCCCTGCTGCTCCTGGCCGGGTTCGCGGTGCTGGCGGGCCTTCCGGCACGGGCCGAGGACGCTCCGCCGACCTCCACGCGGGAGGAGACGGTGCGGTCGATCGAGGATCTCTCCTCGCCCTTCGAGCGGACCCGCCGGGCGGGCGTGCGCGACCTGGTGGCCGGTCTCCCCGGTACCCGGGAGGCCGTGACGGCCGCTCTCGCCGGCTCCTCGCCGGCGGTGCAGCTGCTCCTCGTCGAGGTCCTCGCGGCCGACGCCTCGCTGCCGGCCATCCGGGCGCTACTCGCCACGATGAATCGTGGCAGCAGGCCGCTCGCGGTGCGCATCCGGTTGCTGCTCGTACGCGACGAGAGGACGGCGGGGCGGGTCCTGGAGGCCTGGGAGGCGGACCCGACCTTGCGCCAGGACCGGGCCGGCGAGGTGACCCCCCGTACGAAGCTCCTCGAACGGCTGCTTCGGCGGGCCGAGGCAGAGCGTCTCTTCGTAGGCCGCAAGTCGAGGTCCGGCTCGACGGGCACGTACCGGGGGCAGTACGACGTGCTGCGGCCGTACCGCAAGGAGGCGCTCGAGGTCTGCGTGGGGATCCTCACCGATCGGGCGGTCCCGATTCCCGGCGTCTACACGGCGGGCACGTTCACGTTCCTGCGTCCTCCTCCCGTGCACGTGCGGACGAACGAGCTGATCGGGATGGCCGCCCACGCGTTCTCCGAGCTGGCGCGCCCCGAGGACGGCAGCCACGTCCTGACGCTGACGAAGAGGCTGCTGGAGCTGTGGGTGCAGCTCGAGGACACCCCCTACTACGACGACGTCCGTTTCGCCGATCTGCTCAACCGGTACGCCGACCTGCTCGTTGCGCTGTACCTGGCGCGACCCGACAGCTTCCGGGCGAGGCTCGAGGACTTCCTCGAGAGGCTTGGGGGGTACCGGGGCGCGCGGTGGCAAAACGCGCTGGGCAGTTCGTACCGGCCCATCGTCCTGTTGCGCATCGGTCGCTACGAGGTAGCGGTCGCCGAGCTGGAGGAGCTCCTGTGGAGCAACAGGGCGCGAAGCGCCGCGAGCTCCCACTACAACCTCGCGTGCGCGTACGCTCAGTGGGGGAGCGAGATGCAGGGCCGGGAGCGGGAGCGCAAGCTCTCCCGCGCGCTCGATCACCTCGAGGGGGCGGTCACGCACCAGTGGCTCGACATCGGGTGGATGGAGGAGGACCGGGATCTCGAGCCCATCCGGGACACCGCCCGTTACCGGAAGATGGCCGAGCAGGTCCGCAGGGAACTCCGCCCCGACGGGGACTGAGGCTCCGGCAGGAGGCCCGTCAGCGAAGCGCGCGGATCAACATCTGGCTGCCCCAGATGAGGGCGAGCGCGACGCCGAAGGCCGCCAGGTTCACGACCATGCTGCCCGCGTCTCCGGCCGTGGCCAGGCAGAAGGAGAGGAAGTAGAGGCCGAGGAGCATCTCGAGCACCTGGCGCTTCGCGGGTCCGGGCTTCGGAGTCCGCGCGAACGCGATGCTCGACGCGGCGCCGAACGCCACGAGCACGGCGAGCGTCGGTCGGCCGACGGCAAGCCAGGGGAGCAGGCCGGCGACCGCGAAGGCGAGTCCGGCGAGCACGCGGGTCACCACGCGGCGCCCTGCCGAGTCCACCTCCTCCGTGGTGCTGAGCACGGTGACGGCGGCCGCGTAGCACCCTACGGCTGCGGGGCCCAGGAGAGCGATGGGCGGAGCGGCGCCGACCAGGACGAGGGGGACGACACCGACCGATGCGTTGGCGAAGCGTACGAGTCCCATGGTCACGGCGCCCGCGGCGAGGGACCGTTTCGTGCCGAAGTCGTAGACGGCGGCGAACAGCACGGCGGCGATCACGGCCTCGCGGCTGCCGGCCGGACCGCCTCCGAGGGCGACGGCGCCGCCCGCGAGCAGCAGTACGAGCGCCAGGGCGCTGCGGGGACGAATCTGGCCGGCGGGCAGCGGGCGGTCGGGTGCGATGTTCGCGTCGCGCTTCCGGTCCGCGAGGTCGTTGGCGGCCATCCCCGCTCCGTAGACGAGGAGCGAGGTCGCCACGAGCAGGATCCAGCCGAGCGGCTCCACGGTCCCGAGGCCGCGGCCCGCGAAGGTCAGGGCGAGCGCGAGACAGGCTGCCGCGTCCCACGCCGCGGTGGGGGCGAGGGGCAGCCGGACGAGTCGCAGCCAGGAACGCAGGGTGGTGGTGGAGGACGCCATGCCCTCTCGCGCGTCACTTCAGGAGGTTCTGGAAGTCGTTCTTGAACGCGAACACCATCAGCACGAGCAGCAGCATGAGTCCGACGAACTGGAGCTTGCCCAGCGTCTCGTCGGTGAGCGGCGACCCCTTGATCTTCTCGATCAGGATGAACATCAGGTGACCGCCGTCGAGGACGGGGATCGGCAGGATGTTGAGCACCGCGAGCGTGATGCTGATGTAGGCGAGGAAGTCGAAGAAGCTCAGCGCGTCGCGATCCGCTGCCGCGGCGCCGAACTTCACGATCGTGACCGGCCCGCCGATGTTCTTGTTGAACGAGAGGCTGCCGGTGAAGAAGGCGCCGATCAGGCGGAAGATGTTCTTCACCTCGCGGCCGGTGCGTGCGAAGGCGGCTCCGGCGGTTTCCAGGACCCCTTCCGACGGGTAGGGCTCCACGTAGTACTTAGCCCCGACCTTCGGACCCTCGAGGGGTTCGAGGATCACGGGCACGAACGTGAGTGTCCGCGCCGAGTCGTCGTCCTTTCCGATGACCTGCACCTCGATCGGGTCGACGG
>JAUXCH010000125.1 GCA_030618975.1 Planctomycetia bacterium | reverse complement strand
GGTTCACGCCACGCGCAACGAGGTGTCGGAAGAGATGCCGTGGTCGCTTCTTCTGTTTCACCACGATGGCACGTATCCGTCGCCGGATGTGCGCATCGAAGCGTTTGAAGAGCACCGCGCCTTCCGCCGTACACAACCGGAAGTACCCCGTCCACCCTCGCAGGTAGACGTTGAGATCTTCAAGGCACGCAGCAAGCGACCGGCCCCAGTTCCGTGGAGTCATCTCCAGGATCTGGGCGTCCAGTCGTGCCTTGGTGCGCTTGGAGATGTGCACCTCGATTTCGTCGTCGACCCGAGGGACGAACCGGAACCCGAGAAACTGCACGTCTTCCGGCCGGGAGACGGAACTCTTGCCCTCGTTCACCAAGAGCCGCAAACGCGTCTCGAGGAATCGACGGATCGAGTCCATCACCCGCCGTCCGGCGCGTTCACTACGCACGTAGACCTGAAAGTCATCGGCGTAGCGAACGAAGCGGAGCCCTCGCCGATCCAGTTCCCAATCGAGTTCGTCCAAGACGACATTCGAAAGGAGTGGGGACAAGGGTCCGCCCTGCGGAGCGCCCATTTCGGTGGACACCCGCACGCCTTCGGGAAGTACGACGTGGGCCTTCAACATCTGACGCACGAGATCCAGGATGCGCGTGTCGCGGACCTTTTGGCCCACCCGGTCCAGCAAGCGCTGGTGGTGGACCCTGTCGAAGAACTTCGACAGGTCACAGTCCACGACGACCCGATACCCGGACCGAAGATGCGCCTTCACCTCCTCTACCGCTGTGCGGGCTCCCCTGTGGCGACGGAATCCGTGACTGCTGTCGTGGAAGCCTGGGTCGAAGACCGGTTCCAGGATCTGGAGCACGGCCTGTTGGACCCACCTGTCCACAACGTTTGGAATGCCAAGACCCCTCTGCCCGCCACCGGGCTTCGGGATCCATACCCGCCGGATGTCACCCGGCCGGTAGCGGCCGTCCAGCAGCGCACGGCGCAGCACGAATAGAAGAGAGCGGGACGAGCCCACGACTTCTTCCACCGTACGGCCATCGACACCTGGAGCGCCCTTGTTGCGTGCCACGTTCAGCAGCGCCTCCGCCAGATTCGGCGGAGAGGCCACATCATCCAGCAGCCGACTCGTGCCAGCCGCCAAGGTGTCGGAGAGTTCGGTCTTCCTCGACTTCGCTGTACGCAGCAGGAACGCCTTGCCGCCGGATACGTCCGACGGCCCTTCGCTCCCGCTCCCCGAGGGGCTGTCGGCAAACACGAACGCCAGTTGACCGGTCTCCGATCTTCTCAACCCATCACCCCCTTCGCTCCCCCGGCATTACCCGGGTTCAACGCTCGTATGGGGTGATCCGACTTCTCCACGGACATCAGCAGTTCGTCGTTGCCTCCTTGCCGCCTACCGCTCGACGCGGACCCGTGGAGATCTCCCAGGGTAAAAACGAACAATGTCCCGCCGCCGCCGTCCCCAATACCGTTCCGCCTCGACTGGATACAGGGCGTCGCGCTGGCAGGCACGCTCACCCAGGCCGGGCCGGCCTTACGGGGCTTCACTTTCGTTCGGTGCTGCGGTTCGCCTCGGGCTTCCATCCCACACGGCCTCACGGCAAAGGACGGCCACGGCTTGCGTAGCTCGCCTCGTGCAGTTGCCTCCGGCTCACGGTTCCCTCCAGCGGGGTCCGTAGGGGACTTCCACCCCCAATCGTTCGTCCATGCCTGGCGCACCTGCCCTCGCGTTGCTCGCGCTCGGCGTGGACCGGGCGAGGGCCGACGAACAGGGCGAGTGGGAACGCGAGGCGGATCCCGACCTCTTCTTCGTTTCGCCTGTAGACAGCGACGGGCATCCGACTCACGTCGTCGTCCGCGTCGTGGACGACCAGACCGGTGAGGGGCTGCCGGGTGCCACGGTGGCCCTCCACAGCCAGGACGAGTATCCGATCACCGGCTTGGTCGCAGCGGACAGGACCGGGGTCTCCGACACGGACGGTTGGGTCCGCATCCGGGCAAACGATCTGGGCTGGGAGCCGACGTGGACCTTGGCCTACTGGCTCTACGTCGAGGCGGCAGAACACGCCGGAGCGGCACTCCCGCCGGGGCGTGGGCCCCAGGGATTTGAAATCCGTCTGCAACGAGCCCACAACGTGGTCGTCGAGGTCCGCGACGCCCTCGATCGACCGCTCTCCGGCGCGGTGATCGGAGTCCGAAACTCGCGCTCCTGCGGCCACATGAACGACCAGCGGATCGCCGTGTCGGGGCTCGACGGCATGGCCGTGATCCCCGGTCTCTGCGCCGAGGGGGACTACGCGGTCAACCCCGGGTGGGAGTGTTGCGTTGTCGCGGACGGCATCGAATTGGACTATCACAACCTCGTCGTCCCGACTCGTCCATCTCCCCCGCAGATCCTCCGGCACCTGCCTTCGCGGCCAATCGTCGGCGTCAACCTCGACTCGACGGGCGAGCCTCTGGCCGGTGCGCACGTTGGCGGCGGCAGCTTCCACCGAGGCCCCTGGGCCTTGACCGACACCGAGGGGCGCTTCCGTCTCGTCGGTACCGATCTCGACTCCCTCGACCCCACCGTCGAGGTTGTCCAGGAGCACGACGGGATGTACGCCGACGGACACCCACCGTCACCGACCTTCGTGGCCCCGCCACCGGGCGTGCGGCGCGTCTTCCGTATGCCTGTACCAGGAGAGCCGCCTCACAAGGAGGCGATGGTCGAGGTCCAGGTCGCCGCACGCGACTCGCTGTCCGGTGAGATGATCGAGGACGCGCCCCTCGTCGCCTGGCGCGACGAAGACGGTTGGACGGCGCGTGGGAGCGGCGAGATCGATGCCCTCCCGCGTGGTTCGTTCACGATTCTCGCGGGCGGGGGGCTTTCTCCGTACGCGCCGACCCGTGCGAGGATCGAGGTGAAGGACGAGGAACCCGCCCCACTCCTCCTGGACGTGACACGCCATCCCGCCGTACGTGTCGTGCTGGAGGACGATCCCGAGGAAGTCGAGACCGGTGTGGTGTCGATCGCCCTGATATCGGCGGGCGACATGCGCGAAGACGGGGTCGCCGAGGAGGCCAGGGCGGGTCGCGTCTCGGTACCACCGGACATCGAGTGCGCATTCAGAGTCCACTTCGCATCGGAGGACCACACCCACGTCGAGTTCTTCCCGATCCCCCCCGAGCGCGGTGCCGACCAGCCACCGATCCGCATCCATGCAACCCGCATGGCCGTCGTGAAGGCGCGCCTTGCGGGACCGGACGGAACGGTCGTCCCCGGATGGCTGCTCGACCGCGTCCAGAGGCACCTCGACGCTTGGTGGCAACACTGGGAACCCGAGACACCCGCCGAGGAGGAACCGGCGGTCTCGCTGTACGAGGAGGGTGTGGTCGAACTGCTCGCCGTCCCCGAGGGCAGGACGCTCGTGCCGAAGATCATTGCCGCCCAGGTTCCGACCGGATCGCGGGGAGGGGCGGCGGTGGACCTCGGGACCGTCCGGCTTGAAGCACGGGGCGACCGGCGATTGACGATCCTGAGCACCGATGGGAATCCGGCGGAGACGGACAGCGTCCGTGTGATTCACGACGGCGTGCTGCGCCGCCTCTACCCCACCGAGGACGACGTCTACGATCCGCTGCTCGTCCCGCTCGCTCCCGGTGACGAGGTGATCGCGACCGCTCGGTGGAGCGAGGACGATGTCCTGGTCCGCACGATCCGTAAGACACTTGAAGGGCCAGGCCCCTGGACGCTACGAGGAGATGAGCCGCGAACGTCGCTCACGGTGGACGCGACGGACGAGAACGGCAACGAGATCCTCGACGCCATCCTCGTGATCGATGGAAGGGCGTACACGGAAACGGCATACGAGGACAAGAGCGGGAAGCGCCACCTCGTGGCCATCCCAGGCATCTCGCCCGGCCCGCACCGCATCGCGGTTGCCGCCAGGAACCACCGGACGAGGCTCTACCGGATCGTACTGAAGGCGGGCGAGCGCAGGACCCTCACGGCGCGGCTCCGGTCGTGCCCTTCTGAGAGATAGGCCAGAAGAGAAGCCCAGGAGGGCGATCTGGCGGTGGTCCAAGCGTCACCGACCCAGTTGCCGGTCGAACGCGGCGGGCGTCCGAGGGGGCGGACTCCACGACGACGCCGTGAGGTCGTGGAGACGTGCAGCCCGAAAGTCGTGCTCCTGGCGCAACGGCATGTAGCGGAGTTCCACGCCCCTGAAGTACAGACCCCACTCGTCGTAGCTCATGCCATACGCCAAGTCGATCAGGTTGTCCGGGAGCGGCAGGTGGTACGCGCTCTCAACGGGACCGTCCGAGGCGTAGTAGACGGGCACCGCCGCCTCGGTGCCCCACGACGCCTCCACCTCATTGACCGTCATGCCGATCTCGATTTCCCCATCGGAGATGCGTTGGGCAATGCAGGTGAACGTATCGGGATTCGCCCGCAAGTAGTCCTCGCGGCGCTTCCGGTCTACGGAAGTAGAGACCAGCAGCCGTGCGAGACCTTCCTCCAGGATTTCCACCTCTGGCCTCTTGGCTTCCGCTTGACGACCTGCGTACGGCGCAACCCCATGCGGGGACCCACACGCCGCCGAAAGAGCGACCGGCCTCGGCATCGACGGACACGAACACCCGGAGAGCCCAAGCACCACCAGCCCGAGGACCGCCAGGGTGGTTCTGCGACATGCCATGCATCGCCCTCCGCCGCTCGGCATTCAAACAACCCTACGTCCGCCTCTCCCCCAAGTTGGGATCCACCCTTCCACCGGATCTCCCCGGCCGAGCCCCCGGAGAAGCCCAGGAAGGCGACCTCATGGCTCACCCGGTCTCTCCGATCCCAATGCCCGCCGAACGCGACAGAGCCCGCCCCACGCCCTCCACGAGCCCCTGGCCGTGGGCCGCGCTGGCCGTCCTCGTCGTCGCGGCGTTCGCGGGGATCCACTGGCTCCGGGCGCGATCGAGGCCGCGCTCGCGCCGGTATGACCCCGAGGATGCTCCGCTGCCCGTGTCGGCGCAACACCGTCGCTAACGACCACTCTGGCGCAGTTGAATCTGGAGGTTGTTCTCGCCGGGGTCGAGGGTCACCTCGACCCGAGCCTCGCCGATCCCCTCTGCTATGAAGGCCACCTCATAGGATCCAGGGAGGATCTGGTCGCAGAAACCTCCCCCTTCATCGTCCAAGATGACGTTGATTGAGACGAGTCTCCCTTGACCCTCCACCTTCGGGACCGCAGTGACGACTAGGGCCCCGGAGACAGGGTCTCCTTGCGAATCCGTGACGCGCAGTCGAAGCCCGGCGGCCCCAGCGAGTTCCACATCGACGACTGTGCCTTCTTCCGTGATCTCGATGTCGCTCAGGATGGCCAGCGAGTATCCCTTCTTCGACACGTGGAGGCTCAACGTGGATGGCAGGTTACTGCGGAAGGCGAACGCCCCCTCTGAGTCCGAACGGGTGTAGTCCAGCAACCGGCCTCTCGCACGACACTCGACTCTCGCCCCAGCAACGGGAGCGCTCGTCCAGCCGTGGCGTACGACTCCTCTGAGCCTTGGCCCCACGGAGAAGTCCCTCCGCGTGGTCCGACCTGGTGCGACGAGATCCGAGGTGGCCCGGCTAAAGCCCGAATTGGACTGCCAGGAGGCCAAGTGGACGCTCCATCTGCCGGGCGGCACGCCTTCGAATCGGAACCAGCCCCTGCGATCGGTCTGCGTCGTGAGTTTGGCGCGAGTCCAACCACCGGCGGAGGTGAGCGTCACCGTCTCCCCTTCGACGGGTCCCGTGATCACATCCGTGACGAGTCCCTCAAACGTGCTTCCCCTGGTGGGAAGGACGAGACCGACCTCCGTAACGCACCCCGCAAACACAGCGGCTGTCAGCCAGAGACTGCCGCCGGTAAAGGAGCAGTCAATCCGCCAGATTCCCTCATCCATGCCCTGGAACTCAGCGAGGCCGGAGGCATCGTCAGACACCTCATCTGGGGTCGGCTTCCCTCCTCGGCACACGATGCTCACCGTGACCCCGCCTGCCGGATCCCCACTCGGATGCCGGACATGCACCCGAAGCGAACCGGTTTCCGCTCGCTCCGACTCCTCGATGTAGTTGATCGAGGTTGACGACGCGACGTGCCCCTGCACCTCCGGGACGCTGTCCACGCCAGGATCCGCCGACGTGGGTTTCGAAGTCTCCTGATCGACCGGCCTTCCCTGGAGCACGGGGCTGTCGAACTGGCGGTCATCCGCCCGCTCGGCGACCGTCTCCCCGGCATCCACGGATGGGGGCGTCACCTCCGTCGCAGGCCGATCCGCCGTGAGTGCGTGTCCGAACCACCCAGCGAGAAACGCGACGACCAGTAGCACCACGGACGCGACCACTCGTTGGCTGGCTCCTCGTCCCTCGCTCTGAGACATGACTTCGCTGCTCCGGATGCAGGACGTGCCGGTCGAGGACGCGCAGTGGCTGGCTTCCGGCGACACCGGCTGCGCCACAGCGGTCTCCCTGTCCTCGATCCTACCCACTCGACACCACGCCGGGAACCGCCACCTCTTGGCCAGCCTCTTGGCCAAACTCAACCGCTACCCGGTGCCGTTCGGTGCCGTTCGCTGCCGACAAGGCGGCTCCCGCTCGGGAAGGGTCGCTCCCGCAGGCGCATCGAAATCCGCTCTGGAGGCGGACCGGCGGGCGAGAGAATGGAGCCCCGGGTCAGATTCGAACTGACGACCCCGGCTTTACGAAAGCCGTGCTCTACCACTGAGCTACCAGGGCGCTCGGTCGGACGGGAGGGTACCCTATTCATACGGCCTGTGGAGTCAAACCCGACCCGGGGCGCACCCGGGTCCAGGCCTTGGAGTGCATGACCTCCCCGACGAACCGGAGCCCGTGCCCGCGCTGCGGCGCCCCCGTCAAGGGGGACTTCAAGTTCTGCCCCACCTGCGCCTACCGCCTCCAGCCGACGACCGACTGGGAGGCCGAACCCACGCCGCGGCGAGGCCGGTGGTCCTACGCGATCCTCCTCCTGTTCCTGGGCAGCCTGTTCACGGCCATCCTCGTGATCGGCTTCCGGCTCTTCGCTGAGCCTCCTTCCCGCATCGTGCCCGACGCAGGACTCCGTCCGGAGCTGAGGGGACCACTGACGGTCGCGCGCCTGAAGGACCGGATGATCCACCTGCCCCGGGCAACGGCCGTCTACTCGGAGTCACCGGACGGAGCCGAGGACTGGGCGGTGCAGGTCGGCGACTGTCTCTTCTGCGAGGTCGAGACCACGCGGGGCGAATGGCTCGAGTTCGTGGAGGCCTGCCGGGCGGACCCCCAGCAGGTCCCCGACTTCCTCCAGAACCTCTGGCGACCGACCGTGGCGAAGGAACCCGAGGAGGACACCGAGGGCCAGCACGTCGCCCGCATCTACGCCACCCAGTACATCGACGCGTGGTGGGAGCGCGTCCAAGCCCATCACGCCGTAGCCTACGGCGAGGACGTGGAGCGCCCGTTGGATCTCGTGGCCCCGCTCCCCGAGAGCTACGGCCCCCTGCTGCTCGTGCCGCCCACGTGGGTCCGCCTCGGCACCTTCGAGGAGTTCACCTGGGCCCTGCCGGAAGGCACGGCCCGTCTCCCCGTCACCGACGTCTCCTTTTACGACGCGGTCGCGTTCGCCAACTGGGCGAGCAACGTGCTCGGCATCGGCCTGCGTCTTCCGACGGCCATGGAGTGGATGCGCGCCGGCAACGGCGGCGATCCAGAGCGTCGCTACCCGTGGGGGAACGAGGGTCCGCTAGGAGAGCGTCTCCCTCGCTTCGCGTGCAACTCCACGTCCCTCCTCGGGCCGGCCGACACGCCCCAGCTGCTTCGCGTCGACTTTCTGTTCGCGGACGGCGGCAACACGCCGGAGGGCGTACTCCAGATGTCGGGCAACGCGCGCGAGTGGCTGCACAACCACGCGCTCAATCCGCGGGATCGGTACTACGGCACCACGAGGACGGAGGAACGCACCTACACCAGGACGACGGAGGAAGGCACCGAGGAGGAGGTGCGCGTGGTGCTTGCGGATGCACCAACCATCGGCGGATCGTTTCGTGAAGCGATCGAGGACTGTACGGTCGACCTGGCGTCGCGTCGGTTCCGTAGCAAGTTCGGACGGTGGAACGACGTGGGCTTCCGCCTCTGGGCACGCAGCGACTGGATGGGCAAGTAGCCGGACACGACTCGCGCGGCGGGTCAGCGCGCGAGGAACTCCTTGGAGCGCACGCGGACGCTGCGCGAGGCGCGATCACCGACGGTCCTCTTGCGCGCGATCACGCGGCGGAGCTTCTTGTCCCACACCGCTTGAACGCAGTCCGAGACGTACGGGCAATTCTGCGTCCTGCAGACGTAGTTCTCGGAACCGAAGCAGTCCTTCTTTTTTGCCATGAGTCCTTCGCCGGGTCAGGCATCGTAAGAACGGGACTGCGCCAGCACAAGCGTCGCTGTCCACCGTCCTATTCGGATCGACAGCCCGTTTCCTCAAGCGAAGGAATGGCGAACAGGCCCGGAAAATGGCCTTCGTTGGGCAGATGAAAGGCGCCTGGCGTGTCCTTTTCGCCATCCCGAGGCACCGCGTCACGAGGGCGTGACACGGTGCGGAAATCGACAGTCCGGTTACGAACACGGTTGCACGGACGCACCGACCGCGCATCGGACCCGATCACGTCGACCTCCCCCACTTCGCACGCGCTCGAGGAGCGCGCGTCGGCGTTCGAGGAGCGCGTGCTCACACCGGCCGCATGGGAGACGGCGTCCTCGCGCCGCGATCGCGTCATCGCGCTCGGAGCGCGATGCGCGGCCAAGGAGGCCGTGACGAAGACGCTGTGCACGGACGGGGGGGGCCGGAGCCGTGCGCCGGCAGGCAACGAGGTCCCGGGCATCGATCGGACACCGCCCGAACTCGTGCTGCACGCTGAGGCGGCGAAGCGCGCCGAGGAGCAGGCGCATCCGCGCGGAGACACATTGACGACGAGCGACGCAGCATCGTGGTTCCGCAGCCGGTCGAAGCCCCGCATCGATTCCTTCACGCCCTCTCGGACCGAACGAGAACGCGCCCCCCGGTCCGAGGACCGGGGGGCGCGTGGTGCCTTCCGAGTCGGCAGAGCCGGGCTCTAGGAGCCGGCGGACTCCGCAACCGTCAGCCGGTGGGCTTCGAAGATCGCGCGGCGCTGCTCGGGCGTCAGGCTCTTCGCCATGCCGAGTGCCTTGAGGGCGGCCTCGGCGACGGCGCCTTCGCCCATGGATGCGTCGATCAGTGCCTTGACCTGATCTTCGGTGCCGTCCACTGCGCTGAGGACCTGCCCCAAGGAGGTGGCCGCGGCGACACGGAGATCTTCATCCCCGTCGCCTGCCAGAACCTGCATGAGCGCGTCGGCGCCGCCCTTGCGCAGGTTGCCGAGCGCCTTGGTGGCGGCCAGCTTCACGCCGGCCGTCGGACCGTCTACAGCCGCGGTAGCGAGCGGATCGACGGCGACCTTCAGGTTGTAGGTAGCACAGCTGAAGTCGGTGCTGGCGAAAGCCATGGCCGCACGGGCGGCCAGCTCGTTCGCACGCTCACGACCGGGGTTCAGCTCGCCCGCGTCGGCGGCCTCTCGCACGAGCTCCATCGAGCTCGCGGTGTCGATCGGCACCACGATGTAGCCGGCGATCTTGTCGTTGTACTTGTTCTCGAAGAACTCGCGGATGGCCGCAACCTTGCCCTCCATCGTCTCGGC
>JAUXCH010000689.1 GCA_030618975.1 Planctomycetia bacterium | reverse complement strand
TTCTTGGGGGCGAACGTGGTGTGGCAATGGGTGCAGGCCACCGCGTCGTCACCGGGTCTCACGGGTACCGGGCGAGAGCACTCCGGACAGTGGATGGTCCACTCTTCGTCGATGGATGCCTCTCCTCGGGCCATGGGTCCTGCCGCCTGCATGTCCGACTGGAGAACAAGTCCCGTGCCGCTGCTCGGGACGAAGACGTGCCGGCATGGAACCCGGGCCCGCTCAAGAGGTTACGACGACGGGCCGCGTCGCGGGGCATTCCCGGGGGCCGGCCCGGTCGAACGCTTCGTTCGACCGGGATTGAACGTTTCGTTCAGTTCCCCCGGGCGCGCTCCACCTCCGCCTCCAGGCCGTACTCGCGGATCTTGCGGTTGAGCGTCGGCCAGGACACGCCGAGGATCTCCGCGGTCCGGCCCTTCTTCCCCCCGGCCGCGTGCAGCGCCGCGCGCACGGCCCGCCGCTCGGCCTCGCGCAGCGTCAGGACCTCGAGCGCGGCTCCCTCCTCGTCCGCCGCGGGCGGCGCTGGGCTCCGGATCTCGGCGGGCAGGTCCGCCGCGCTCAGGGTGTCCCCCTCGTGGAGCACCAGCGCGCGCTCCAGGACGTTGAAGAGCTCCCGCACGTTGCCCGGCCATCCGTAGGCGAGGAGCAACGCCCGCGCGTCGGCCGCGAGCCGCGGCGGCCGTCGCCCCAGCCGGGCCGACAGTCTCTCGACCCCCACCTCCGCCAGCAACTCGACGTCACGGCCGCGATCCCTCAGCGGCGGGAGGTCGATCTCGACGACCGCCAGCCGGTAGTACAGGTCCTGGCGGAAGGTCTTCTCCTCCACCATGGCCTTCAGATCGCGGTTCGTCGCGGCGACGACACGGCAGGTCAGCTCGAGCGTCTCGCTGCCGCCGACCCGTGTGAAGGTGCCCTCCGACAGGACGCGGAGCAGCTTGGCCTGCAGCGAGGCCGGCAGGTCGCCCACCTCGTCGAGGAACAGCGTGCCCTTTCCCGCCTGCACGACGCGACCCTCGTGACGCGCCGTGGCTCCGGTGAACGCGCCCTTCTCGTGACCGAACAGCTCGCTCTCCAGGAGCCCCTCGACGAGCGCCGCGCAATTCAGCGCCACGAACGGCTCGCGGTGCCTCGGTCCCTCGGCGTGCAGGAGTTGAGCGACGAGCTCCTTGCCCGTGCCCGTCTCCCCCGTCACGAGGACGGGGCTGTCGACGTTCGCGGCCTTGGAGATCAGGGCGCGCACGGCCTCCAGGGCGTTTGCCTCGCCGAGGAGCTCCGGCGCCTTCACGGCGCCACGGCGCGCGAGCCGGACGGCCTCCGCGCGAGCGCCGGAGAGCGTTCGGAGGTTGCGCAAGGAGAGGGCAGCCTGCCTGGCCGCCGCGGCCAGTGCGCGCAGATCCTCCTCACCGTAGCGTCCGGGTTCGATCGCTTCGACGACGACGACCCCGAGGACGCCCTCGCTGGTCCTCAGCGGGGCCGCCAGGGTGCTGCGGTAACGGCTCGCGATGATCGATCGCGACGTGCCGGCCCGCACCTCGGAATCGAGGGCATCGCGGATGAGGACCGCCTCGCCCTCCTCCAGGACGCGACGCGCGAGCATCGCCGACGCGGGGGCGGAGGCATTCGCCGGCCAGGCCGCGACGACCGTCGTGCCGCCGCCGGGACGGAGTCCGAGGGAGACCGTCGCACGATCCGGGCCCAGCGCCTCGACGGCGAGGGCGAGGAGGATGCCCGGCACCTCGTCGGCGTCGGCGGCATCCGCGCAGGCGGTCGCGCCGTCGCACACGAGACGTAGTCGCGCCGTCGCCGGGCCCCCGCCCAGGTCGGCCGACGGGTCGGCACGATCGGGATCGAGCGCGGCCTCCACGCTCTCGGACGCGGCGGCCACCGTTTCGCGATCGGCGCCGGCCGCCGTCTCGAACCGCATGCGGACGTTGCCGATCCGGATCACGTCGCCGTCGAACAGGGCGGCGGATCCGGCGACCCGTTCGCCGTTCAGGTCCACGCCGTTCGCCGAGTCCAGGTCCTCCAGCACGACGCGACCGTCCCTCTCGAGGATCCGCGCGTGCTGCCTCGACGCCGTCTCGTCGAAGATCCTCAAGTCCGTCTCGCGGGCCCGCCCGAGCAGGACCTCGGTACCGATCTCGAGCTCCTCGGGCGAGGCCTTGCCCTCGATGACCACCAGCCGTCGCGTGCGCATGCGCCCAAGGGTACCGCCCTCCCGGAGTGGCGGCGGCCCGCCTTTCCGCCTCGAGTCCGTGTGGGTCCTCTGCCGCGGAGAACGTGCGTACGGCTGGATCGCCGACGAGCGGCCCGACGGGCCGGGAACGGCCTTCGGCACCGGCGGCGTACCTCCTCACCCGGCACGCCCCCTGCTGCGTCGGCCATCCCGCGGGCCCGAGACTCGCGGGCTCGACGGTCACCGCGGACGCCAGGCACCCCCAATCGTCGAGCCAAGGCGGCTCGTGCGTTACGGCACGCAACGCAACACCCGCCGCAACCCGACGCCGCTTCCCCGAGCAAGCCGTCTAGTCGACTGGATTGGGCAGTTCAGCGCCGAAGACCAGGATCTCGCCGCCAGAGTACTGGACGCGATCGACTACTACGGGGTGCCCCGCATCACGGGTGCATACCGGAGCATACTGGATGGTCTCCCGGGGTGGAACGCACGCGAGGACGAACGACGGGGAGAGTGGCGGTTCTGCGAGTACTCAGCATCCGCAGGCAAGAGTGCAGCGGCCATGCTGTACCGTTTTCGACACGCAAACGGTCTCTCGTCAAGACGCTACAACGAACTGTTCATCTACAGGAGCGAGATCCCGGGAGTTGGGCTCGGCGGAGACGACAGCCTGGTTCTGATTGATGATTTCATTGGGACGGGCACAACGGCAGAAGACGCGTGGAATGACTTCTTCCAGGAATTGGTCGCGGGCATGGGGACGGTCTACCTTGTGACGGCCGCCGCCTCACCGGACGCCATCCAGAGGATGGCGGATCAGACCGACCTCACTGTCGCAACCATGCACGTCCTTGGGCCGAGTGACTGCATCTTTGCGCCCGAGTGCGACTACTTCAATGAGGATGACAGGGTTCGCCTCCAGCGATACTGCCGCAAGGTATCACGCGGCTATCCGCACGGATTCGGTGGCCTGGGGCTGCTCGTTGTTTTCCAGCACAACTGCCCCAACAACAGCATTCCGGTCCTTCATGCGCGAGGTAGTTGCTGGCAACCCCTCTTCCCGCGG
>JAUXCH010000819.1 GCA_030618975.1 Planctomycetia bacterium | reverse complement strand
CGGGGCGCGAACAGGCGGTCGAGGTAGTGCTTCGCCATGGCCGGGATCTCCAGGGGCCCCCCATGGTCGCGCCGACCTGCCTCCCGCCCACGACTTTCGCCACCGGTGCACGCGCCTTCCGAGGCGCATTCGCGCGCCCGGATGCAGTCCCCGCAGGATCTGGGGCAGGCGCGGCGCACAGGGAAACGAAAGCGGCCCGGCCCCCCTCGGGACCGGGCCGCCGGATCGGTCGGGAGAGCGCTACCGGGCGTCGAAGCCCGGGACGGGACGCTGGGTCTCGCCGTCGTAGATCTGGCGCGGTCGGCCGATGCGGCCGCCGGGCGTCTCGCGCTGTTCCTTCCACTGCGCCATCCACCCGGGCAGGCGCCCCAGGGCGAACATGACGGTGAACATCCCCGTCGGGATGCCCATCGCGCGGTAGATGATGCCGCTGTAGAAGTCGACGTTCGGGTAGAGCTTCTTCTCGACGAAGTAGCTGTCGTTGAGCGCCACGTCCTCGAGGTTCTTGGCGATCTCGAGCAGCGGGTCCTCGACGCCGAGCTCGCCGAGCACCTCGTCCGCTGCGCCCTTGAGGATCTTCGCGCGCGGGTCGAAGTTCTTGTAGACGCGGTGCCCGAAGCCCATCAGACGGAACGGGTCGTTCTTGTCCTTCGCCTTCGCGACGTACTTCTGGAAGTCCATGTCGTCGTCGCGGATCATCTCGAGCATCTCGATGACGCGCTGGTTGGCGCCCCCGTGGAGCGGACCCCAGAGCGCGGCGATGCCCGCGGCGACGGAGGCGAAGACGTTCGCCTGGCTGCTGCCCACCATGCGAACGGTGGAAGTGCTGCAGTTCTGCTCGTGGTCGGCGTGGAGGATCAGCAGGAGGTTCAGCGCCTTGCGGAGCGTCGGCGAGACGATGTAGGGCTCGACCGGAAGCGCAAACGTCATGTGGAGGAAGTTCTCGCAGTAGGCGAGGTCGTTGCGCGGGTAGACGAAGGGCTGCCCGACCGACATCTTGTAGGAGAACGCGGCGATCGTCGGAAGCTTGGCGATCAGGCGGATGATGTTGAGCTCGACCTCCTCCTCGTTCGGGCTGGGATGGAAGGTCGCCAGGGAGGCGACGAGCGAAGCCAGGATCGCCATCGGGTGGCCGCGACGCGGGTAGCCCACGTAGAAGTTCTTCATCTCCTCGTTGACGAGCGTGTGCTGGTTGACGCTGGCGACGAACGTCTCGTACTCGGCCTTCGTGGGCAACTTCCCGTAGAGCAGGAGATAGGCCACCTCGAGGAACTGCAGCTTCTCGGCGACCTCCTCGATCGGGTAGCCGCGGTACCGGAGGATGCCCTTCTCTCCGTCGATGAAGGTGATCGTGCTCCGGCACGATCCGGTGTTCCCGTACCCGGGGTCGAGCGTGACGGCGCCCGTGAGCGCGCGCAGCTTGCCGATGTCGATCCCGACCTCCCCTTCCGAGCCCACGGTCATGGGCAGGTCGTACTCCTGACCGTCGAGGATCAGCTTCGCGCTCTGCGCGCTCGTGTGTGCCGTGCTCATTTCGATCTCCCAGACTTCCATCGCGTTGTGGGGTCATCGTCCGCCGGCGCGGGCACTCACGATCTTCGAGGAGCGCACGCGTCGACCACCGATCAAGGGGCAAGAATCTACGTCCGCGGACGTGCCGGTGGCAAGGTGAGGCGACAGGGACGGCCGGAAATCGCTGGAGCCGAGGTCACGACCCTCTCATGCGCGTCTGCGAATGCGTTTCGAGGCGTGAGGGCGGCGCGAAGTTGCGTGCCGGTCCAGGTCGTGCTAGCGCGTCGGCGTCGCGCCAGCAGGCACCGCACACAGCGGAGGCACGGGGCGCCCCACCTGCCGAGCGAGACCGACGAAGGGAGTGGGGAAGAGCGCCTACTCCATCCTCTCGGTACCCTGAGACATCCGTCGCGCACGGGTTCCCGACGGCCCGGTCGGCGGCATCAGGAGGCGTTCATGGCTTCGATGTCTCTCCTTCCGCTCGTCTCGGCACTTGTCCGGGCACTGCTGCTCGCGCTCGTGCTGGTGGCCCCGGTCGCGGCGGCTGACTCTCCGCTCCGATCCGCGTGGATCGCGAAGGACCGGGTGATGGTCATCCACAACACCACGCGGATGAACAGCATCGCCGCGCAGGAGGCGGACAGCTTCTCACGGGACATGGGCGCCTGGTACATGAAGCAGTACGGCATGCCCACCACGCACCTGTTCGGTTACGACATGGGCAAGAAGGTCAGGTGGGACAACCCTGGCGCCTTCGAGTTCCTGCAGGCGGTGGCGGATTACATCCAGGCCCACGAGATCCAGATCGTGCTGCTGGCCCCCGGCACGCCGATGATCGTCCGTGACCTGAACGACATGCACCATCTGGCGCTGGACAGCCTTGCAGGTCACGCCCTCTGGTTCGCCCATGTGAAGAAGCAAGCGCCCGCCTGCAAGGCCAAGCGCTCGGTCTCTCCGATCGACTCGAACCTCTACTTCCCCTGGGCCGACAT
>JAUXCH010000059.1 GCA_030618975.1 Planctomycetia bacterium | reverse complement strand
CCGCTTGGCCTCCGACTTGGTTTTGTTTGCAAGCATGCTGCTGGTCGGCACCAGTCTGGCGCACCTGCGTCGCCAGGAGCGGCCGTGAGAGTCTGGATGGCCCTCGTCGTCGTGGCGTCGCTCGGCACGGCGTGCCGGGGCGCTCGCCTGACCTCGCCGGAGGTGGACGAGTTGCTCGCCTTGCACCGCGCGGACGCCCGTGCTGCGCGTGCCGGAAGAGAGGCGGGTGGGCCGGCCGACCTCGCCGCGTTCGAGGCGCAGGTGCTGGAAATTCGCAAGGAGTGGGACGAGAAGCTGAGAGCGCCGGAGAAGCTCCTCACCTTCCTCGACTTCGCGTCGCCCACCATGCAGCCGCTCGTCGAGGAGGCGAAGGGAGGCGGGTTCGCCGCGTCCCTGGCCCAGGACGCGACGCTGGACCGCATCCTCGCCGGCGCCTTCGTGCGCAATCCGGGCCTCCGGGCCGCGCACCAGAGGCTCGCCGGCACGATCGAGCAGTACGCGCAGGTGACGTACCTGGACACCATCCTCCGGCAATACGTCTCCTTCTTGCGGGACCTGGACACCCGGGTCGGACCCACCGTGCCCATGGAAGGGGTGGCGAAGCGTTTCCCCTTCCCGGGCACGCTGGAGCTCAAGGCCGCGATCGTCGGGCACGCCGTGGAGGAGGCACGGGCTCGCTACGAGATCGCCTTGCAGGATCTGGTGACGGAGGTTCGCGTCACCTACGCCGACAGCGTGTTCGTGTTCCGGTCGATCGCGAACACCGAAGAGACTCTCCGCTACTTGAAGCAGCTGGAGGAGACGGCGCGTGGGAAGCTCGCGACCGGAGCCGCGCAGAAGACCCACGTCATCCAGACCCAGGTGCAGATTTCCCAGTTGGAGAACGACCTCGTCTCGTTGCACCGCAACGGGGACACCTTGCGAGCACGTCTGAACGCGCTGCTCGACCTGCCGCTCGGGACGCCGTTCGCGGAGCCGGTTTCTCCCCGGATGCCGCCCTTTCCCGCGTCCGTCGAGTCGCTCTACGACCGTGCGGCAAGCGGGCAACCCGCGGTCCTGGCCGCGTCGGCCCGCGCGGCGCGGATGGCCACCATGATCGAGCTCGCCGAACAGGCGACCTATCCGGAGCTCTCGCCCGGTCTGAGCCTCATGGTGGGCATCTCCCACGCGACCGGGGGGAGCGGGAAGGAGCGCGAGCCGTTCAGCACGCGTCCGAAGATCAAGCCCGATCCCTGGTTCGGAACCAAGGACGCGTACTTGCGCGAGGCGCGCGAGCGCGAGCGAGGGGCGAGGCTGAGGGTTACGGAGGCGCAGGATCGTACGGCGTACCGCCTCCACGAGGCCTGGAACCAGCTCGATGCCGCCCATCGCCTCTTCGAGCTCTACCGCGACGTCCAGCTCTCCCAGGCCGAAGAGGCCTACAGCGACGCCTCGTCCGCGTATGCCGCCGATCGGGTGGAGTTCCTGAACGTGATCGACGCCTTGCGCCAGTGGCTGCGCTTCCTGCTCGACGCCGACCGCGCCGAGCGGGACTACCACCGCGCGTATGCCCGACTCGAAGACGCGCTCGGTGGGCCCGTGACGCGCAGGCGAGATCCGTAGCCCGGCAGGGAGCTCCCCCTCGTACGGTGCCAGGCCACCGATACCGCACGGCGTCAGGCACCGATACCGCACGGCGTCAGGCACCCCCCAACGGGGACACCCGGCGAGCCTCGAGCGCTCCGCACGGCTCAATCGGCCCCTGCTGCCGGACAACCGGGCTCCAATTCCCTCCGTGGCGGTATATACGGCCCCGCCATGCACGAAGCGGCCCTCCCTGCCCTCACCTCCGTCGTCATCGTCTCCGTCGTCTCCTTCGTGGGGGCGGTGGCGCTGGCGCTCGGACCCGCCCGCGTCCGCGGCGTGGTGCCGTTTCTCGTCGCCATCAGCGCGGGCGCACTCCTGGGCGACGCCTTCCTGCATCTCCTCCCGGAGGCGGCGGAGCAGCACGGCGGATTCGGGGGAGCCGTCGCCTGGTGCACGCTCGGCGGCGTCTTGTTCTTCTTCCTCGTCGAAAGCGTCATCCACTGGCACCACCACGGCGACGACATGGAGGCTCACGCGCACGGCCACGGCAACGTCTCGAGCCTCGCGTGGATGAACCTGCTGGGCGACGGTCTCCACAACTTCGTCGACGGCATCCTCATCGCCGGTACGTGGATGGTCAGCCCCGAGGCCGGCCTGGCCACGACGGTCGCCGTCGCACTCCACGAGATCCCCCAGGAGTTCGGTGACTTCGGCGTCCTCCTGCACGCCGGGCTGCCGGTGAAGAAGGCGCTGCTGCTGAACGCCGCCAGCGCGTCCCTGGCGATCCTCGGCGCCGCCCTCATCCTCGTGGCGGGCAGTGAGCTGGGCATCGAGCCGTACCTCGGGCCCATCGCGGCCGGCGGCTTCATCTACGTCGCCTGCGCGGACCTCGTGCCCGAGCTGCACAAGCGCGCGCGGGGCCGCCAGCTCCCGGCCACCCTCATCGCCCTGGCGCTGGGCATTACCGTCGTGACGGCCCTGCCCGCGCTCGTCGGGGGGCACGCGCACGGCCACGCGGGTCACGGGCACGATGCCCTCGAGGGCCACGAACACGGGGAAGACGCCGGGCACGACGACGAGCACGACGGCGAGCACGACGGCGACCACGACGGCGACCACGACGGCGAGCACGACGGCGAGCACGACGGCGACCACGACGGCGACCACGACGGCGAGCACGAGCACGAACATGGCGACGATCCTGAGGATCGGAATCACGACGACCACGACGACCACGACGACGAACCTTGAAGTCGCCGGACCTCGGCGTTCGTCCTCCGGGTAGGCTGCTGCCAACCCCAGGGAGTCGAGGATGGCCGCCCCGTCGCCTGCCCTTACACGTCGCCCCACACCGACGCTCTTCGGTGAGCAGGCGGCGAAGGCGAACCTGTCCGCGGCGCGGCGGAGCCTCGCCACCGCGTTCGCGCTGGGCCTCCTCAAGCTCGCCGCGGCCATCCTCACGGGATCGCTGTCGATCGTCGCGTCCCTCGTCGACTCCGTCATGGACCTGCTCGCGTCGTCGGTGAACTTCTTCGCCATTCGGCTTGCCGGACAGCCGGCCGACGAAGATCACGCCTATGGCCACGGGAAGGCCGAGGGACTGGCCGGCCTCGCCCAGGCGGTGGTCGTCGGCTTCTCGGGCGTGTTCCTGATCCTCGAGGGCTTGCGCCGCCTCTGGCACGGCGTGGGCATCGACCACACGCGCGTCGGCATCGCCGTCATGGCGATCTCGACCGTGGCGAGTGTCTGGATCACCTGGCGACTCAAGGCCACCGCGAAGAAGACCGGCTCCGTGGCGCTCGCCGCCGACGCCGTGCACTACCAGAGCGACGTCTGGACGAACGGCGGCGTGCTCTTCGCGCTCGTGCTCATCGAGGTCACCGGATGGCAGTGGATCGACGGGGGCATCGCCACCGTCGTGTCGTTCGTCGTGCTGGGCACCGCCATCCACGTCCTCCGCCGAGCGGTCCACGAGCTCATGGACAAGGGCTTCCCCCCCGAGGAGGTCGAATCGCTGGTCGCCTCGGTGCGCGAGCAGATGCCCGAGATCCGGGGCCTTCACGACGTCCGAACCCGCCGCGCGGGGCCGACCGTCTTCATGGACTGCCACGTCCAGCTCGACCGCGATCTCTCCTTCGTCGAGGCCCACCGCCTCGCCGAGCGGGTCCGCTTGGTGATCATGCGGATCTTTCCGGCCGCCGTCGTGAACGTCCACGCCGACCCGGACCCCCTGCTCCCCACGGGTCTCGACGACGACCACCCGGAGAGGCCCACGTCATGAGTGCTCGCATCCTCGTTCTCGGGACCGCCCAGGACGGCGGCGTCCCGCACGCCGGCTGCGATTGCGCGACCTGCCTGGCCGCCCACCAGGACGACACCCGGCGCCGGCGCGTCGCGAGCGTCGCGTTGGTCGGCGAGACGGGCCGGACGCTCGTCGTCGACGCGACGCCCGACTTGAGAAGCCAGCTCCACCGCCTGGCCCTGGCGGCGGGCCGCGACCGC
Source organism: Planctomycetia bacterium (assembly GCA_030618975.1). Lineage (GTDB taxonomy): Bacteria > Planctomycetota > PLA2 > PLA2 > JAEUHO01 > JAUXCH01. The sequence goes on along the minus strand of JAUXCH010000059.1, from coordinate 8,328 downwards.
CTGGCGCCCGATGCCCTCCTCCTGACGCACGCGCACGTGGGGCACTACCTCGGCCTCGCCTTCCTCGGCCGGGAGGCCATGAACGTGGTGGGGACGCCGCTGTGGGCCACCGCGTCGATGGGGGCGTTCCTCCAGTCGAACCGCCCCTGGTCCTGGCTGGTGGAGCGTGGGCAGGTGGTGCTGGAGGCCCTCGAGCCCGGCACGCCCTTCACGTTCGACGGCGTGCGCCTCACGCCCTTCCTCTCCCCGCACCGCGGCGAGGACACGGACACCGTGGGCCTGGAGATCGAGGGTCCCTCGCGTCGCCTGCTCTACGTTCCCGACGCGGACGAGCTTTCGCCCGACCTCGTCCAGCGCATCCGCGCCGTGGACGTCGCCCTCGTCGACGGCACCTTCCACGACGCGTCCGAGCTGCCCGGGCGCGATCTGTCCGCGATCCCACATCCCTTCGTGGCGGAGAGCGTCGAGGCGCTCGCCGGGGCGCGCGGCGAGGTCTGGTTCACGCACCTCAACCACTCGAACGCGCTGATCCACCCCGAAACGGAGCAGCGACCCCAGCTCCCCGAGGGCTTCGGCGTGCTCGAGGACGGCGCGGCCTTCGAACTCTGAGGATCTGCACCCGACCCGTTTTTTTACGTTTCGCGAAGATCCGAAGATCTACACCCGACCCGATTCTTCACGTTTCGCGAGTCGCAAGACCTGCGCCTGAACATCTATACCCGACCCGTTTTCTCAGTGCGCGTCCCAGGTCGCCTTCCACGTTCTCCTCGCCGACGAAGCGGCTGGTCCCGGGTAGCGACGATCTCTCCAGCCCGGTGCCGCGGAGGAAGGCCCGCCGCCGACCCCGCGACCGTCGCGTGGCGAATCCGACGCTGGCTGCTCGAGCTCCGCTGAGATCCGGCAGCAGCGCACGGGTGGCGAGAGCCGCCTCGCCGGCCCGGCAAGGGCGATCCAAGTCCCTATTCGTCAGTCGCCGTGCTTCCCAACCGGGGAATTTCCTCGGGCGGAATCCACTCGACACGGCCATTCTTCCAACCGCAACTGGGTTCCCGGCCAGGCGATGGCGTTCGATCGCCTCCCGAACGGCTTTCGTCAGGGCTTCGAGAATCCGATCACGGTCGTCAACCCGTCGATGCGGTTGCGGCGCAGCTTGCGAGCCCGTCATCCCAGGTACTTCCGAAATACGTTCGACGTGACGGCCTCGAGAACGTCGATCGGATCGGAGGCTCGACGAGACGCGATCCAGCGTGGGCCGCCAGCATGGGCATTCTCACCCCTTGCCCGTCACCTCCCGCCCGAGCGTACGCTTTCGTTCATGCGTCTGCTCGGCCTCGCCCTGTTGCTGGTCTTCGGCATTGCCGCCATCGCGTTGGCCGTGCGCGAAGACACTCGCGTGCCGAACGGGGCCGCCACGAACGCGCCCGTCCCGAACGAGCCCTCGGCCCCAAGCCCCCAGCTCGAGGGGAAGCGCCGGGCGCAACGCGACGAGGAAGTCCCACGTGAGGACCTCGGCAGCCTGCTGGACGCGCTCGGATCGAACGACGAGGCCGCCACCGCGGCAGCGACCGCACGCCTCAGCGAACGCTTCCGGTCGCGCTCGCTGTCGCCGACGGATCTGCTGCGGATCGCGTTCCTCCCCGCAGGAGCGGGTGACGTGGAGGCGCTTCGACAGCGCGCGCTCCACAAGCTCGAAGAGGGGGACGTTTCGATGCACGCCATCGTGCCGCGCCTGCTCGAGGCAGCCGTTGCGGCCGATGAGCACGTCCGCACCGTGGCGGCCCGGCTGCTGAGCTACCACGGGGGTAGGAGCGGCAGGCGCCAGCGCACCAGGGCGGCCCTCCGCGCCGGCCGGGGGGTAGAGACCGCCCAGCGCTTTCTGCGCCCTGACGACTTCGACGCCGTGGAGCGAGTGCTCGCCTCGGAGGTCGTTCCGCTCCAGGCGAAGCGCGCCCTGATCCTGTCGATCGGCGGCTTGGAGGGGCGTGGCGCCGACTTGATCCCGCTCGTCGGGCGCTTCTTGAAGGACGAGGCCGAAGCCATCCGGCGCCGAAAGGAGGAGGAGTGGCGTCGAGGCGTCTACACGACCGGCGGCGAAGGCTCGGCGATTGCCGTCGCCTTCGGCCTCGCCGAGTTGGGCGCGCCGGCCGTTCCGGCGCTGATCGATCTGCTCGCCGAGCCGGGCTGGGGCATCGGACACTCTGCCCAGGCGGCCTTGGAGTGGATGGGCGATCCCGCCGTGCCGGCTCTCGTCGCGGCGCTCGACCGAGCAGACGCCCTCGTCCGGAAGCGGGCGGCGACGGCGCTCCAGGGCGCGAAGACGGCCGACGCCGCGGCGATCGCAGGGCTGCGGCGCGCACTCGACGACGTCGATCCGGCGGTTCGTCAGGCGGCCGGCGGAAGCCTGGCCGCACTGGGCGACGCCGAGCTCGTGGTCTCGCAACTCCGCAGCCCCGAGGCGTCGATCCGTTGGGCGGCGGTTCAGGGGTTGTACGAAAACGAGGATCTGCGCACGTCGCTCTCCGACGAGATGATCGAGGCTCTCCTCGCGCTGGCGCCCCGGATCCCGCGGGGACACTGGTACTACTACGCGGGACTGCTCGAGCGCCTCGGCCCGCGCGCTGCCCCCGTCGTACCCCACCTGCTCGAGCACCTCCGAGGAGAGCACCGGCCGCGGGGACTCACGCCTCGTCCCGAGCGCGTCTTCGAGGCGATCGGGACGCCGGCCGTCTCCCACCTCCTGCGTGCCCTCGAGGGGAACGACGTCCGTCTGCAGGACCTGGCGGCCGCCGCCCTCACCTCGATCCCGCTCGGGGACGAGCCGGGCCGAGATGCCCTCGCGACGTACCTCGAAGCCCGCCCGGGATCCCGACACTCCGTGGCGATCGCCCTGTCGTTGGCGCGCGAGGGCGAGGCGCGCCTCCTCCCGATCTTCGCTCGCGGGCTCCAGGCGGAGGATTGGGACCGTCGCAGCCTCGCGGCGGAGGGGATCGGCCGCCTCGGACGTGCCGGCCTGCCCCACATCGAGGACCTCGCGGCATTGTTGGCGGATCTCGATGCGGAGTTCGAACGGCGCAGGCCGAACGAGTGGTGGTCAGCGTGCTTCACGTACAGCGTGCGCGTGGACCGCGGGGTTCGAAGCCTCGGGGCCTACGATCTCCCGCGGATGGTGTCGTGGTTGTCGCACCCCTGTGGCGACGTCGTGAGTGTCGCACGGGAGACCATGGAAGAGGGTGGCGAGCCGGCACTGGGGCTGCTGGCCCAACACTGGGGCCGTGCCGAGGAACCCGTGCAGCTCCGGATCCTCCGGGCACTCGAGAAGCTACGTCCGGCGGGGCCGAAGACCGCCGATGGCATCTTGGACCGTGCGCTGGCCCATCCCTCCGCGCGCGTGCGCGTCGCGGCAGCCGCAAAGGCGCACGGGAGTGCCGACGCGGATCGGCGCCGGCACGCCGTCGAGGCGCTCGTCGCCCTCGCCGTGGACCCCGACGCGAAGCTTGCAGACACCGCCGCGCGGGCGCTTCGGGACGTGGCGGACGGCAGCGAAGTCCTCGAAGCGGTGCGCGCCTACGCAGACCACCCCGATCCGACGATTCGGGAGCGCATCCGCTCCCTCATCACACACGTCGAGGACCGCGAGTAGCAGCTCGGTACTCCCGCCCGTACGTCCTCGCGCGCCCCTGCGAGGCGTGGGCAAGGGGTCCAAGCCGCCCGGACCGACCTCGGGCAGGACTTGTTGGTGGAGGCGATCGGCAGAAGCCCGGTGCGGGTCCCGGACCCTGTCTCCGACCTCGTGTGCACGCTACGATGCCGCGATGAAGTCTCCCGAAGGCCGTGGACGGAGGTCGGCGCACGCGAGTTGGCGTCGACGTCGGACGCCGGAGTCGCCGTCCACCGAGCCGGGTCGACTCCGTGCGCGATCCGCGAGCCTGCGTACGGGCCTCTGCTGGGTGGCGCTCGTCGCGGTTTGGGTCGCCGCCGGGATCGGGTCGGCGCAGTCCGACGAGAACGCGTTCGACGAGGCGACCCGGAAGGTCCGCGCTCGGACGATCCGCAAGATGGAGAGCGTCATCGATTGGGCGAAGGGACGCAAGATCAGCGGCTTTCGGCATCGGGTGTACGAACGCGTCCTGGAGCTCGATCCCGACCATCGGCGTGCACGCAAGATCCTCGGGTACTCGCGCAAGTCGAAGAGCGAGCCTTGGGTGCGATCGGGGCGGTATCGAGCCCCCGCCGACTGGGACAAAGGCATGCTGCCGAAGGCCGAGGCACGACTTGCGGAGGCGCTGGTCGGCTACCGCGACGGCATCCTCGAACTGCTCGATTCCCATCCCGACGCCTCCTCGGACCGACGCGGCGAGTTGCTCGCACGCCTCGTGGATGCCATGCCCGACGACGCCGAGCTGCGCCGGTCCCTCGGCCACGTCGAACACGAGGGGCGGTGGGTCCTGCCCGAGACCGTCGATGGCGAGAAGTACCGTGCGACGTTCCGCGCCCGCGTCGCGCAGGCGCGTCAACGTCTGGCCCGGGAGATCCGTCCGGACGCCGAGGCGCTCGCGATCCGGTGGTTGATGGGGTACAGGACCGACCGCCGCCGCGTCTACGGCACCGCAGAGCGCGCGATCGGCCGGTCGACGCTTCTCAACATGGAAGTCGGCGCCGTGGCGTGCGAACCGATCTTCGGCGTGCGCAAGGGCGACGTCCGCCTGAAGACGACCATCCTCCTGAAGAGCCGAGACGAGGCCCGCTCGCTCTTCGAGCGAATGAAGGACGAAGAGGCGCTCCGCGACATGGACGCAGTCGGCGCCATGTTCCTCGATTCAGGCGAGTACATCGTCTACCGGAAGGACACGAGCAGAGCCCCGCTGGGCGCCCTGCGCCAGGTGATCGACGGCGAAGTGGAGCGGCGGTTCAGAGGTCACGAGCGGGGCTGGCTGACGGAGGGCGTGGGACAGCGACTCACGTGGCTGATCGCCGGAGAGCGGGGTCCCCATTTCGTCAATCTGGAGGGCACGGAACGGCTCCGTGACGACAGCACCGAGGGGGACACGCTGCCCGACGACGCGGCCGCCTGGCCGGGAGTCGCCGCCTCGCTCCTGGAGCGCGGCGGTGCACGCCGTCTCGTGGCCGTCCTCACGATGCGGCTCAACGCGATGAAGCCGGCCGACGTGCTCGTGGCCTACGCGCTGGCCGCGTACGTGCTGGAAGCCCGGCCCGACCTCTTCGTGTCGCTGGCGGAGGCGAGTGCCCAGGGCGACGACGCCGTGGCCGTCATCGAAGAGACGCTCGGCGCCGACCCCGCGACCGTCGCGTGGCGGATCCGACGCTGGCTGCTCGAGCTCCGCTGAGATCCGGCAACAGCGCACGGGTGGCAAGTGCCGCCTCGCCGGCCCGGCAAGGGCGATCCAAGTTCCTATTCGTCAGTTGCCGTGCTTCCCAACCGGGGAATGTCCTCGGGCGGAATCCACTCGACACGGCCATTCTTCCAGACCGCGATCGGGTTCCCGGCCACGCGATGGCGTTCGATCGCCTCCCGAACGGCTTTCGTCAGGGCCTCGAGAATCCGCTCGCGGTCGTCGACCCGTCGATGCGGCCGCAGTGCAGGCTCAGGGCCGGTCATACCAGGTACTCCAGAAGTACGTTCCACATGACGGCATCGAGAACGTCGATCGGATCGGAGGCTTGACGACACGCGATCAACCGCGGGCTGCCAGCATGGGCATTGTCGTGGACGTCCCAGGAGTCGGCAACTCCGTCGTACAGAGTGAGCAGATTGCGCAGGCCGCCCACGAAACGGCGCCGAATGACGTGTTCAGGCACGTCGTGCCCACCCAGACGAACCCGCTCCGCAACGCGAGCGACGGCCAGGTCGGGAGATGGAAGCGCCAGAAACGCGATGTGTACCCTGTAGCCCACGCCCCGCAGACGCTTCAGGCGGGGTGCAAACGAGCGGCTGGCGAGTGTCGTCTCGAAGGCGAAATCGCTCCGGTCCTCGGATAGCTGGGTGATCCTGCGCAGCATGACGCGACCCGCCGCCACCGCAGCAGACTGCGGACGAAGTACGGACAAGCCTCCGGCGATGGCATCGGCATTCACGAACTCGTCTACACGCAACGCATCCTGCAGGAGCGCGGGGGCCGTCGTGCTCTTGCCGGCTCCATTGGGGCCCGCCACGACGACGACGAGGGGAATGGAGGATGCCATGGCCATGAGCGTACCCTGGGAGCGGCAGCGAAGTCCTCGAAGCGGTGCGTGCCCACGCCGACCACCCCGATCCGACGATCCGGGAGCGCATCCGCTCACTCATTACGCGGGTCGAGGGCCGCGAGGTGCGGCTCGACCCACGTGCCGGTTCCCCCTCGCGCGCTCGAATTCCAGGATCAGGGTAGCAGGTCGATCGACCAGGCGTACGGAGGGTACTGCGCCCCTCGGTACTCCACCGTGAGGAGGGCCGATCCGAGATCCGCGTCGTTCGGCAGTGCCTGGACGAGGACGGCACCGCCCACGTCCGCGGCGACCGTCCAGCCGGCTTTCTGCAGCGCCGCCAGCAGGCCGGCGAGCACCTCGTCCGGCCGAGTCCACGCGGCTGCATGGGACACGGCCGCGGACTTCACGGTGTCCGTGCCGTGTCCGACGACGCCGAGGGCCGAGAGCCCGATGAGGACCTGGCTGTCCACGACTTTCCCGCTGGGCCCACCGGTCAGCGAGATCTTCAGGGTGAGCGACTGATCCGGCCGTCCGCTCACGGAGATCGACATGGGGACGCCGGAGGTCCCGGGATCACCGCCGACGGCCGTCAAGCCGGTGAAGGTGAGGGCGCTTGCGACCGTGGCGCGACGGGCGTCTGCGGGCCAGCCGGCATCTGCGATGGAGTCGGCGACGAGTAGGACCACCGCCTTCGCACTCGCGTTCGCGGGGACGGGTTCCGTGATGGCGAGCGGCGGCAGTCCGGGACGCTTCGCCGTGATGCGGAGATCCGCGCCCCGCGGCAGGCCTGCGGCCGGGACGGCGAAGCGGATCTCCGCGCGAAACGTGTTCGCGTCGGGCCGCTTGGCCTCGTGAATCAGGACCGGCAGCAGGAACGCACCGGCGGTGCCGATCAGCACCGCGAGCACGATCGTCACGACGAGGCGCGTGTGACCAGACTGCGGAGACCCGTGAGGCATGCCCCCAGAGTGCCCCGACTACCGCAGCGACGTCAACTCGCGACCCCCGTCGAGGGGGAACAGGCCCCCTGTGATCCACCGGGCGCGGTCCGACACCAGGAAGGCGATCAGCTCCGCGGCGTCCTCGGGCTGGCCGACGAAGCCCAGGGGATGGGTCTCCTTGCAGCGGGTGAGGAACGCCTCGTAGTCGGGCACGGTGCCGGTGGCCGTGTGGAGGTTGGACCGGACGACGCCGGGGTTGATCGCGTTCACCCGGACCCCGTGCGGCGCGAGCTCCAGGGCCAGGCACTTCGTCAGCATGTCGAGGCCGGCCTTGGCCACGCAGTAGGGCGCGAGGTTCGGGTAGGGGCGCCGGCCCGTCACGCTCGACACGTTCAGGATCGTCGCGCCGGGCCTGTCCTTCAGGTGGGGGACGGCCGCACGGCAGATCAGGAAGGGCCCCTTCAGGTCGACGTCGAGGATGCGGTCCCACTCCTCGGTCGTCGTCGATTCCACGGGCCCGGCGCCGATCACACCGGCGTTGTTCACGAGGATCGTGAGCCCCCCGTAGGCGTCGACGGTCCGGCGCACGGCTTCCGCGGCGTGGCGCTCCTCCCGGACGTCGCCCACGACGGCCTGGGCCTCGCCTCCGGCCCCCCGGATCTCGGACACCAGCAGGTCGAGAGGCTCGGCGCGCCGCGCCGTCAGGGTCACGGGTGCACCGAGCGAGGCGAGCGTGAGCGCGACCTGCCGTCCGATGCCCGAGGAGGCGCCCGTCACCAGGGCCGGCCGACCCTCGAACTCTCTCGTCACGTCCGTCATCGCGCGTCTCCTGCTCCGTGGCGTGGGGGGCGCACGTTCTACACCGGCGCCCGGCGCGGTGCGTGCTGCGCGTAGCCCCCCCGGGGTACAACCACCGCCATGAGCCAGCAGGACCGCGAGAAGCGCCTCGCCGCAGCCGCCGCGGTGCGGGAGGTCGAAGACGGGATGCGACTGGGCCTCGGGTCCGGGAGCACGGCGCTGCACGCCGTGCGGATCCTCGGGGAGCGCGTCGCCAAGGGGCTGCGGATCGTCGGCGTGCCGACGTCCCGCGAGACCGCCCAGGTCGCCCGCGAGGTCGGCATCCCGCTCGATCGCCTCGACGACGACCCGCACCTCGACCTCACGATCGACGGCACCGACGAGT
>JAUXCH010000608.1 GCA_030618975.1 Planctomycetia bacterium | reverse complement strand
TAAAAACCGCGAGCTGGAAGTGATCGGCATAGCGTTAAAGGACGGCTACGGCGGCGACAGCCACGCGCGCTTCGAGGCCCTCCCGCGAGAGGCCGTGACCGTGTGGGGCTACCGGGTCCCCTGGTCCACGCACCCCCAACGGCTCACGCGCAGCAGCTGGCAGCGCCTCGAGCTCCCCGAGTGGAGCCTGCTCGAACGACGGCCCCCCCCTCTCGCCCCCTCACGCGCCCCCGTCGTCACCCCCTCGAGCACGGAGACAGGAGTGCGCTAGCGCAACGCCTCACGTGTTCTCGCCGGCGCGCGGCCTCGAGGGCCAGGGTCGCGGCCCGCGCAGCGTAGGCCTCGTCGTGCGCCAAAAGGCAAGCGTACGGCGCTTCATCACGGGGGGCAGAGGACCGGGCTCGTCGAGGTGCAAGCGGCGAAGGCTGGAACCTCCCCACGGCTCGGTGTCCGGAGGCCGTCGCGGTCGGCCTCCTTGCGGCGGCGCACTTCGGCGACTTCGGTGCCTCAACTCCGGCTGTGGACCTGGATCGTTCTCCAGTCGCTGGCCCTCAGGACCTTGGACGCCTCCTCATAGTCGGCCGGATTCACCCAGATCACGTACCCGAACCGGCCGGTGCCGTCCACCACTCCGTTGCAGGCGTAGATGTTGATGCCCGCATTGGAGAGCTTGAGGTGGAAGTCGTACAGCGCCCCGATCCTGTCCTCTCCCTGGAGGAGGAATGCCTTCCTCGGCCCCTCCAGGGTGACCTGGGCATCCTCCGCCGCCTGCTTCAGGATCTCCGGATCTTCGGGAAAGAGGTCGATCTGGCTCTTCCCCTCTCCCACCGGAAATGCGGTCAGGGCGAAGAGGTTCACCGTTCTCTCGCTCAGGAAATCGAGGAGCTTCCTCGCTTCCCCAGGCCTGTCGGCAACGATCGTGTAGTAGTACTCCACGTTCTTCACTGAATCGATCATCTTGACCCCTATCCCTTCATCCACCCCTTTCCATGGCGGCTGCTCCCCACCGGCTTCCTGGGCTGATGGACAGGGGAAGATGCTGGTTCTGCTGTGAAGATCTGTCCCGGCTGTCCGCCTCCAGTGGTCGTTCTGCTCGGTGACCAGGCCAAGGATTGCCTCACGAGGCCCGGTGCGCAAGGCAAATGGCTTGCACGGGTCCAGACGACGCCTCCGGCCCGTACCGGCCCAGCCTCTTCGACGCACGGGCCAAGCGGCTGACCGTTGCCGAGGACGTACCGCCGGCTCCCACTCCTGAGCGTGTACCCCGCGCTTCCCGAACGCTCGCTCCAGCCCAGGATTGGCGGGGGCTGATCCGGAATGGGATCGTCCGGGACCAAACGGACCACGCGCATTGGATGGGCGTTTCGCTTGGCGCGGGGTACCCACGTGACGGACAAGTTGCGACTCGCGCCGTGCATTCAGGAGGGTTGGGCAGGGTTCAGCGTCACAAGGGCGCTGACTCGAGTCGACCGCTGCTGATCTCCGCCGCGAACGCCGCGAAGTCCTGCTCGCATTGATTGGCGTACTGCTCGGCGAACCGTGTCACGGCCCGATCGAAGGTCCGCCCGTCGTCGAGGTAGCCGTGGATCGCGATCGGGTCGCCGGAGCGGGCGTGCGCACGGGCAAGCGTCCAGCCGCGATTCACTGCGAACACGTTCAGTGCCGACGCGCTGGTCGACTCCACCTCTGCAGACAACTTCCAGTCCCGAAGCTGGCGCCAGTAGAACTGGTGCCCGGTGACAGCGCCGACGACATGCCCAAGGAAGATGTCACTCACGGTCTGCATCAGGCGCTGGCCCTTGACGACGCGCTCGCCCGCAGTCTCGTACCGACTCGGCGGCAGGTGCTCCTCCAGCACGGACGGACGCGCCTCCTTGATCTGCAGGAACAGAGGGTCCTCCCGATCACGGCCCTCGAGCAACATGATGTAGCAGCGGGTGCCCACGCTTCCGACGCCCACGACCTTCACGGCGAAGTCAACGGGGCGGAACTGTCGGAGCAGGTACGCAACGTCGTCCGGAACACTTTCGACGTAGCGCTCGAACGTCCTGAGCGTCGCGTCCTCGACCTCATCGCGAGGCCCTGCGTCGGACAGGTCGCGCAGGGGAATCAGGAGGGGCGGCTCGCTGCGGATGCGGTATTCGCCATCGACCTCCTCCGCGAGCTTGCGGAGGGCGTGCCGGCTGTCCTTTGCTTTCGCCTTCTCGATCTTCTGCCCGACCTTGAGCTCGTGCTTCCGGCTCTCGAGGGAGCCGACCAACTTCTGCATGTCGAGCTTGCGATACCAGATGTCCGTCACGCCCATCTTGGAGAGCCTGCCCATTGCCTCGCGATACGTGCGCACGGCGCGCCGTGTGAGGTGGCGCGTGTCCTTCTTGCCCAGCCCGTTGTGGCGTCCGGCGAGCACGAAGCTCGCGGCCAGCCGCTTGACGTCCCACTCCCACGGCCCCGGCAGCGTCTCATCGAAGTCGTTGAGATCGAAGACGAGCTGTCGTTCGGGCGAGGCGTACGCTCCGAAGTTGGCGAGATGCGCGTCGCCGCAGATCTGGACATGGATGCCGGAGACCGGCGAGTCCGCGAGGTCGTATGCCATGACCCGTGCCGTGCCCCGGTAGAAGGCGAATGCCGACGCGGCCATACGGTGCCGGCGGACGGGTACGAGCCACGGGACCCGCGTCTCGTTCTGTTCCTCGATCAACCCCACCGGGTCCGGCCGCCCGGGTGCCGCGGACCACTCGGCATGGTCCTCGAGCGGCTTCTCGTCGCGAAGCGACCTGCCGTGATCGTATCGTTCCTGCGGTGTTCGGGCCACGTCGGTCATGGGACGGAGAGTATACGGGCTGCCAGCAACCAGCGTGGAGGGAGGGCATCCCCAGGCGTGCTGTTGCTGCCGGCACGCGTGTGCGGACGTACGGAGATAGAGCAAGGTCTCACGGTTTCCTCTGGCAAGGATCACGGACTCTGCTCGTCGCGCGTCACGCCCGGCGTGCTTTCACCACCGGGAACCGTGAATCTCCGCACTGGCCCCGTGTCCCTCGTTTCCCCGTACCCGCAGGCCCGGTGTTCGCGCTGGGAGTCGCGGAGCCACACGCCTCACGAGGGCGTGGGGCGCGTGCCCCGTTGAGGTAGGGGCCGGACTTGCCGGAGCAAGGTCCCCTCGATGAGAGCGGAAGGCACTTCGACTCGCTGCTCTTCCTCAGGGCTCTTCGACTTGCTTCGCTTGCTCAGAGCCATCCGCGCAAGGCGCGGGTAGCTCCCCGTTCCAGCCACGGGGTCGGAACCTCTCCGCCAGGGCGCAACCCGTCACGGGCCCTCGGGGCGTCGTCTGGAAATCCCGGACGAGGTCTTCGGCAACACGCTCCCCACCACGTCCGTGCGGAGCGCGTGAGATCGCCGAGCCAATCGTGCAGGGCCTGGTTTCCGCGGAACGGGTCCAGCGGCACCGCGCCCGTGGTGCACTCGCCCTCCGTGTTGCGCACGTACGGCCTCTCCAGGCGTCCACACAACAGGGGCACGAACTTGGGCCGGGAATCGTACGCGTCCCCGCCGCGCCACGTGCTCAGGAGCCGCTGTTCCTTCTGCCGAGGAAGCCAAACGCGGCGAGCAGAGCGTAGATGCTCGCCAAGCCGATCAGGATGCGCAGCGCGTCGCTCCCAACGGCGCGTTCGGCTCCGAAGAACTTCACGGCGAAGTCTTCGTTGAGGAACCACCCCACCACCCAGTTCAGGGCCCCGACCGACGCCAGGATGACGCAGACTCGTGCCAATGCGCTCATGAACGACCTCACCCTCGGC
>JAUXCH010000579.1 GCA_030618975.1 Planctomycetia bacterium | reverse complement strand
TTGTTACCAGCAGTTGTCTTCCTAAGACCGCTTGGCCTCCGACTTCTACCACCTCTTCCATCCCCTGCAGGAGATCGTCTCGGGGTTCCGTCTCTTCGACTACATCACCTTCCGGGCCACCTGGGCGGCGGTTCTGGCGTTCCTGGTGGCGACCGTCGTCGGACCGGGCATCGTGGCGAGTCTCAAGCGACGCAAGGTCGCCGGCTACGTGGCCACGGGGAGCGGCGTCGTCGACGCCGAGCGCAAGCGGAAGGCCGAAGTGCCGACGATGGGCGGGGTCATCCTGCTCGTGGGCGTCGCGCTGTCCGGCTTCCTCTTCGCGCGGTTGGACACCCCGTACACCTGGATCGTCCTCGTGTCGTTCCTCGCGTTCGGAGCGCTCGGCGCGGCGGACGACGCGAAGAAGCTGAGAGACCCGAAGTCGCAGGGGATGCAGCCGCGGCACAAGCTGTTCGGGCAGGTGACGATCGCGTTTCTCACGATCACCGCGCTGTACGCGCTCGGCAACACGGAGGACGGTACGCCGTGGCTTCGCGGGCCCGAGATGAAGCCCAGCCCCTACGGGCAGTGGGTGAAGCGCCACGTGGTGGAACCGGGCGACACCTGGGCGACGATCGCGGAACAACGGTACGGCGACCAGTCGCGGGGGGGACAGATCGCGCGCTACAACGGACGCGTCGGGAGGACGGGCGAGGCGCCCGCGCCCCTCGCGGGCCGCGAGATCCGGTTGCCTCCGCCGTGGCCGGACCCGTCGGACCACCACCGGGCCGACCTGCAGGTCCCGTTCGTGAAGTCCTTCTGCCTGGATCTGGGGCTGCTGTTCATCCCCCTGGGCATCCTCGTGATCGTCGGGGCGTCGAACGCCGTGAACCTGACGGACGGACTGGACGGGCTGGCGATCGGGATCACGGCGACCGTCGCGTCGGCCTTCGCGGTGATCGCCTACATCGTCGGCCGCGTGGACTTCTCGCGCGAGCTGCACCTCTTCTACGTGCCCGAGGCCGGTGAGCTCGGCGTGATCGCCGCTGCGCTCGCCGGCGGTTCCCTGGGGTTCCTCTGGTTCAACGGATACCCCGCCCAGGTCTTCATGGGCGACACGGGGTCGCTCTCGATCGGCGGCATCCTGGGCGTCCTCGCGGTGGCGCTCCGGCACGAGTTCACGCTCGCCATCGCGGGCGGCATGTTCGTCGTCGAGGTGCTCTCCGTCGTCGCCCAGCGTACGTACTTCAAGCAGACACGCCGGGCCGCGCGGCGAAGAGGGGAGGCGAATCCGCAAGGGAAGCGTCTGCTCCTGTGCGCACCCCTGCACCACCACTACCAGTTCCAGGGACTCCACGAGAACAAGGTCACGGTCCGGTTCTGGATCGTCTCCGTGATCTGCATCCTCCTGGCGTTGGCCTCCCTGAAGATGAGGTGAGCGGGTCCATGCGCGAAGCCGTCATCCAACATCCCGGTCTCGACGCGGTCTCGCACCGGGCGGGCGTGGCGCGTGCGTCCCTGAGAGCCGGACGCGTCGTGCTGGGGCTCGCGATCGGCCTGACGTCGCTCGGCCTGGTGATGGTGTACTCGGCCACGGTCGGACGCAGCTCCGCGTCGGGCCTCACGCCCGATGCGGCCTTCGTGCAGCAGCTTCGGTGGGTCGTCCTGGGCGCCGTGGCAGGCACCGTGGCGGCGCTCGCGCCGCTCGCCTGGCTGCGACGCGTCGTCGTCCCGGCCTTCGTCGTCGCGCTCGTTCTCCTGCTGTTCGTCCTCGTGGCGCCCGAGGTGAAGGGCGCGCGCCGCTGGATCTACGTGATGGGCCTTTCCGTGCAGCCGAGCGAGCTCCTCAAGCTCGTCGTGGTGCTGTACCTCGCCCACCGGCTCGCGAGCCGGGAGGAGGCGGGCCCCTTCGAGAAGCCCATTCCCCTGCCGGCCCTCCTCGCGCCCGTGGGGCTCGGCTCGGTGCTCGTCCTCGTCGAGCCCGATCTCGGCACGTCGCTGTTCATCGCCGCGGAGGCCGTGGTCCTGCTCGCGCTGGCCGGCATCCGGCCGACGCGCGTGCTCCCGTTCGCCCTGGTGGCCGTGCCGCTGCTCATGCTCTACGGCTATGCGCGGTTCCCGCACGTCCGCCACCGTGTGGCCGGCACCGGCGAGCAGGTCCACGAGGCGCTGGTCGCCATCGGAAGCGGAGGCGTGGCGGGTGTCGGATTGGGGGAGGGGAGCCAGAAGTTCGGGTACGTGGCGGAGCTGAAGAACGACTTCATCTTCGCGCTCATCGGCGAGGAGCTCGGGTTCCTCGGGTGTGCCGGCGTCGTGATCGCGTTCATGGCGCTGGTGTGGTACGGAAGCCGCTTGGCGTGGAATGCGCGGCTCCTGGGACCGTATCCGTACTATCTCGCGGCGGGGTCGGTCTTCGTGATCGCGTTCCAGGCGCTCATCAACGTCGCCGTGGTCACGGCGGTCGTGCCGACCAAGGGCATCTCCCTCCCCTTCGTCAGCAAGGGCGGCAGCAACTTCATCGTGCTCGCGTTCGCCGTGGGTCTGCTCGTCAACGTGGCGCGCAGGACCGCGAGCGAAGCGGGGGAAGAGCCCTTCGCGTGACGCGGGTGCTCGTCGTCGGCGGGGGGACCGTCGGCCACCTCGGCCCGGGGTTCGCCGTGGCCGACGCGCTCCGGGCCCGCGGCGTGGAGGTGGCGTTCGCGACGCCCGGGGAGGGGCGGGAGCAGGCCTGGTTTCCGCCCTCCGAGCCCGCCCCGCTCTCCGCCCCGGCGCTCAGGCGGCCGAAGGGCGCGCTGGGCCTGCCCGTCTTCGCTGCGCGCCTCGCCCTGGCCGTGCTCCGGACGCGGCGCTTGCTGGGCCGGGAGCAGCCCGACGTGGTCGTCGCGCTGGGCGGTTGGCCGTGCGTCCCTGCCGTCCTCGCGGCGCGGTCGAAGGGCCTCCCGGTCGCGTTCATCGCGTCCGACGCGCGGCCGGGCGTGGCCGTGCGTCGCCTGGCCGGCCTGGCCGCGCGGATCTACGTCGCGCACGCCGGCGCGGCGGAGGAGCTCGGGGGGCGGGAGACCGTGCGCGTGACCGGCCCGGCGATCCGCGGGGCGGTGCTGGAGGGGCGGGACGATCCGGGGGCGTTCGATCTCGAGTCGGGTCGCCTCACCCTGTTCGTGACCGGCGGCAGCCTCGGGGCGCGTGCGCTGAACGAAGCGCTGCCCCGGGGCCTGGCGGCGGCCGTGGCCGAGGATCCGAGCCTCGCCGACCGGCTGCAGGTGATCCACCAGACGGGGGAGAGCGCCGAGGGTGTCGCCGAGGCCTACGAGGCGGCGGGGATCCGCTGCCGGGTCCTGCCCTTCGTCGAGGACGTCGGGACCGCCTACCGGACGGCCCACCTGGTGGTGGCGCGCGGAGGCGCCCTGACCTGCGCGGAGTTGATGGCGGTCGGGACGCCGGCGATCCTCGTGCCCTACCCGCACCACGCGGATCGGCAGCAGTTCGAGAATGCGCGAGCGCTCGAGACCTGCGGCGGCGCGCGGGTCGTGGAGGAACGCGACCTGACGATCGAGGGCGTCCGGCGTCACGTCCTGGACCTGCTCGAGGACGAGGCGGCCCTGAAGCGCATGACGCAGGCCCTGCGTGGCTCGGATCCCGGCGGGGCCGGTCGAGTTGCGGCCGATCTGGTCCGACTCGTCGAAGGGGAGTCCCGAGACATCCAGCCGGAGGAGCGGTCTTCGCATGCGGAGGGTCGAGACGAGTGAGACGGTCGAGACGGTCGACGGGGTGCGTGTTCGCGTTCGGGTGTCGGACGCAGACGCGATCATGGCCCACCGCATGAGTGCCCCCGTCCTGTCCGCCGCCGACGTCCGACCCGGCCCTGCCGAGGGTCTCTTCGGGCACCGGCACGCCTGGCTGCTCGGCATCGGCGGAGTCGGCCTGGGAGCGGCGGCGGAGCTCCTCCTGGCGC